>NZ_JBLJBV010000048.1:0-41798 GCF_047638075.1 Phaeovulum sp. | reverse complement strand
CCCTTGTTCTTGACCAGCATGATCAACCCCGAGGTGATGTTCATCGCCGCAATCAAAACAAGGATCGACAGGATCACGAACATCACGTTGTCCTCAATGTCCAGCGCGCGCAAAAAGCCGCCCGAACTATCGCGCCACGTCCACAGCAACGTGCCGTCGCCCCCGGCCTGAAACAGCGGCGCGGCCCAGTCGTCAACGCGTTCTGGATCGGTGACATAAACTTCGATCTCATCGGCGCCACCTTCGCGGTTGAAATAGCTCTGCGCCTCGGTGAAGGGCATATAGACGCGGGTACGGTCAATGTCCCAGCGTCCGGCGGTAAAGATATAGACCACCTCATAGGCATTGACGCGCGGGCTGGTGCCAAAGGCGGTGCGCGCGCCGTTGGGCGAAATCACCCGAACCCGGTCGCCCAGACTGACGCCCAGTTCGCGCGCGATACCAGACCCGATGGCGATACCCTCGCCAAAACGCCCAAGGTCGCCCAGTGCGGTTTCCGGATTTGCCACACGCGGGATGGTTTTCAGATCATCAAGCGAGATGCCATAAACTTCGGCCACGTTCGAGCGATCACCAAAGGTCAGCATCGCCTGCCCCCGGATCAGTGGCGCGGCCCGTGTGACCCCGGCCACAGCGCGAATGCGTTCCGCACGCGCCTCATAGTCGGTCATCAGGGCCGAGTTCTGCCCCGCCTCATTAGGAGCCGCCGCCGAATAGAGGGTGACATGCGCATTTGACCCCAGAATTGTATCGACAAATTCCGCCCGAAAGCCCGCCCGCACCGCCAGCGTGGCGATCAGCGCCGCCACCCCCAACGTGATGCCGATCAGGCTGATCCAGGTCATCACCGAGACCCCGCCCTCGGCGCGGCGCGCGCGCAGATAGCGCCACGCGATCATGAACTCAAAGCGTGAAAACGGCGCGGTGCGGCTGGCCATACGGTTCTTCCTTAGGTCGCGGCGAAACTGGCCGGGGTAATGGGAAAGGTCAAGGGTGGCCGAACGGCAAAACGATCACGCTTGCGTCCCGGTTGGCTTGCTATTTCCGGCCCAAGCCCTTGAGGCGCTCTGGTGGGGCGTCAATCCGTCAAAAGCGGCTCGTATCGCGCGTCGGTCAGCGTCTCAAGAAACGCCACCAGCGCGTCGATGCGCGCGTCATCCAGCGGGGGCCCGTGTTCAAGTTCGGTCAATGACAACGTACCCGGCACCTCGGGCGCGGCCCAGGTGCTGCCTGTTTCGGGGTTGATCTGACGCGCGGGCCGCCTCGAGTTGTATTTGTTGTAAAACAAAACCACGGTGCGCAGGTCTGCAAAAACGCCGTTATGCATATAGGGGCCGGTCACGGCAACGTTGCGTAGCGTGGGCACCTTGAACTTGCCGTCTTGGGCCGGGTCGGTGATGGCGGGATTATCAAGCAGGCCGTGGTCGATATGGCCGGGCGCAACACCGTTCAGGGCACGCGCGGCAAGGTTCGGCGGGGTGCCGATGTTATGATATTCATAGTTCGAAAACGTCTCTTCCAAAGCCAGAGGAGCCGCGTTCAACTGGTGACAAATGTTGCAATTGGTAAACTGCTGCGAAAAGAACAGAACGCGGCCCAGCTCTTCTTGATCGCTTAACTTGATTTCTCCACGCAAAAATCGGTCGTATTTACTGCTGAACGGCGCGAATTCCGGGGTTGCCTCAAACGCGGCGATAGCGTCGGCTGCGACGTTGAACATTTCCTCCGGGTCGGCCACTGCATCTGCGCCTGTAAGCGCGGTCAGCGTAGCCGCGTAACGGGGGTTTTCGGCCAGACGAGCGGCCACATCAGCGGCGGTTGCCATGCCCATCTCGATCGGGTTCAGGGGCGGGCCCTTGGCCTGATCAGCAAGGCCTCCGGCGCGGCCATCATGGAACTGACCGCCTTTCCATTGGCTATTCTCACCTTGCTGAAACGGCGGTGAAAAGCGGGCGTAGGCCGCCGTTGGCGCATTGCGATCCCCCAGCGACACCCCGTCATCGCCCAATGACACCGCCCGCCCGGCAGCAGTTTCGCGCGGATCGGTAAAGGCGAAGTCCGGCGAATGGCAGGTCGCACAGGCTTGGGTGCGGTTGGCCGAGAGGTTGGTGTCAAAAAACAGCGCCTCGCCCCAGGCTTCCAGCGTGTCATAGGGTGTGGCGGTTTCGGCGCCCATGGGCTGTGCCAGGCCAAGGCCCAGCAGCGTCAGAATGACTGTTTTCATGCCCATAGCGCCAGCCCTGTCACGCATCATGACGCCGTTTTGCACAAGGTCGTGGGCGGATGCAAGTCAATACCTGACAATTTAGCTTTGCCCCGAAAAGGCCAAACAATACCGAAAGCCCCCGCCCCAAAACAAAGATCGGCCGTATCAGACGGTTGCGTAGATTTCGGCCACGCGGGCAACGGCGGCATCGGCGGTCATTTCTTCGCTGATTCCGGTGCGACGCGAGGTCAGTTCAACCACGCCATTGGCCAGACCGCGCGGCCCGACCGTGATGCGCCACGGCAGGCCGATCAGATCCATCGTCGCGAACTTTGCCCCGGCACGTTCGTCGCGATCATCGTAAAGCGGCTCCAACCCGGCTTTGACCAGCGCCTTATATAGGCTGTCGCAGGCCGCATCGGTGCCCGCATCGCCTTGCTTTAGGTTGACAATCCCACAGGGGAACGGGGTCACACCCTCGGGCCAGATGATCCCTTTATCGTCGTGGCTGGCCTCAATGATCGCGCCCAGCAGGCGCGAAACGCCAATCCCGTGGCTACCCATTTCAACCGGCACCCTACTACCATCGGGGGTGACAACGTTGGCCCCCATCGCCTCGGAGTATTTGGTGCCAAAGTAAAAGATCTGCCCCACCTCGATACCGCGGGCCGAACGGCGGCGTTCTTCGGGGATCTGGTTGAAGACGGCCTCATCGTGGGTTTCGTCGGTGCGGGCGTAACGGGCGGTAAATTCCTCCATCACGGCCTGGCATTGCGCCTTGTCATCATAGTCGATGTCACGCGCGCCAAGGCGGATATCGGTCACGGCGCTGTCATAGAACACTTCGGATTCGCCGGTATCAGCCAATACCAGAAACTCATGCGTATTCTCGCCACCGATCGGGCCACTGTCGGCGCGCATCGGAATGGCTTGCAGGCCCATGCGCTCATAGGTGCGCAGATAGCTGACCAGATGGCGGTTATAGGCGTGCAGCGCGTCTTCGCGCGTCAGGTCAAAATTATAGCCGTCCTTCATCAGGAATTCGCGGCCCCGCATGACGCCAAACCGGGGGCGCATCTCATCACGGAACTTCCACTGGATGTGATAAAGCGTCAGCGGCAGGTCTTTGTAGCTGCTGATATGGCTGCGAAAAATGTCGGTGATCATTTCCTCATTGGTCGGACCATAAAGCAGGTCGCGGTCCTGGCGGTCCTTGATGCGTAGCATTTCCTGCCCATAGTCATCATAACGCCCGCTTTCGCGCCACAGATCCGCCGATTGCAGCGTCGGCATCAAAAGCGGGATGTGCCCCGCGCGGACCTGTTCTTCGTGCACGATCTGCTCGATCCGTTTAAGCACACGAAACCCCAGCGGCAGCCAGGAATAAATTCCGGCGGCCTGTTGCTTGATCATCCCCGCGCGCAGCATCAGCCGGTGGCTGACAATCTGTGCCTCGGCGGGGTTTTCCTTTAGAACGGGCAGAAAATAGCGGGACAGGCGCATCGGAACCTCATGCAAAAAGCTTGTCTTTCGTCTATGCGATACAAATCTGGCAGGCAAGGGTTGCGGCACCCCTGCATTGGGACAGCGGCTTGCAACGCGGGCCGCACTGGGGCAAAGTCGCGGCAGATTTTCGGGGGCGGTTTCATGGCATTGCCGGTGCGGCATCAGGCAACATACTGGGGCATCGCGCTGGCGGTGTTCTTTATTCTGTTGTGGGGCCTTGGCGATGTGATCCTGCCTTTTCTGGTAGGCGGTGCCATAGCCTATTTCATGGACCCGATTGCCGACCGGCTGGAACGCGCCGGGCTAAGCCGGGTCATGGCCACCACGCTGATCGCGCTGGTCGCGGTGCTGGTCTTTGTGGTGGCGGCGCTACTGATCCTGCCAAGCCTCGCGCGCCAGCTTTCACAGTTGATTGCCATCACCCCTGAGATTGCACACCGATTACAGGGTTTCTTGACCTCAAAGTTTCCCTCGATCATGGAGGACGGCTCGGTTCTGCGCGATACGCTTTTGAGTTTGGGCGAAGCGGTGAAGGCGCGCGGTGGAGAGCTGGTCAGCGGGGTCTTGTCTTCTGCAATCGGGGTGGTGAACGCGGTGGTGTTCGTCGTCGTGGTGCCGGTGGTAGCGTTTTACATGCTGCTGGATTGGGACCGGATCGTCGCAAAAACCAATGGGCTGCTGCCGCGTGACCACGCGCCGGTTGTCCGCCAGATTGCCGGCGATATTGACCGCGTGCTATCGGCTTTTGTGCGCGGCCAGGTGTCAGTCTGTCTTGCGATGGGGGTGTTTTATTCGGTCACGCTGATGCTGGCGGGGCTGCAATTCGGGCTGATCGTCGGGGCTGTTGCGGGGGCGATCACCTTCATTCCCTACGTCGGGGCGCTGATCGGCGGGGCGTTGGCGATCGGTTTGGCATTATTTCAGTTTTGGGGTGAATGGTTGAATATCGGGTTGGTTGTCGGTATTTTTGGGTTGGGCCAGTTTTTAGAGGGGAATGTGATTACCCCACGTCTGGTCGGAAACTCGGTCGGGTTGCATCCGCTGTGGCTGATCTTTGCGCTATCGGCCTTTGGCACGCTGTTCGGGTTTGTAGGGATGTTGGTGGCGGTGCCGGTAGCCGCAGTGATTGGGGTATTGATCCGCTTTAGCACGGCACGCTATCTAAATAGCATGCTTTATCAGGGGCTTGACCATCCAACCATCAGCCAACAGGCGCAAAAGGACACGGACTGAGTGGAATATCAACTGACCTTCGACTTGCCTTTGCGCGCGGCGCAGGGGCGCGAAGACTTCTTTATCGCGCCCTCGAATGCGCTGGCACTGGCAACGCTGGATGCACCGGAAACCTGGCCATTGGGCAAACTGGTGTTGATCGGCCCAGAGGGCGCGGGCAAAAGCCATTTGGCGCAGATTTGGGCCGATACCCATGGCGCATCTCTGGTACGGGCTGCAGAGCTTAGGGCGGACACGGCGCCACAACTGGCCTCTGCGCGCGCCGTTGTGGTCGAGGATGCGCATCAGATCGGCGGCCTGCCACAGGCCGAGGCGGCCCTGTTTCACCTGCACAATCTTTTGGGCGCCGACGCGGGGCTATTGCTGGTTACGGCGCAAACCCCACCGCGCGACTGGGCGCTAAGCCTGCCCGATCTTTCCAGCCGGATGCAGGCGGCTGCCACAGTGCGGCTGGACCCGCCCGACGATGCACTTCTGGCGGCTGTGCTGGTCAAACTTTTTGCCGACCGTCAAATCGCGGTGACGCCTACCCTTATTCCCTGGCTGGTAACCCGCATCGACCGATCATTTGCCACCGCACGCCAGATTGTCGCTGCGCTGGATGCAAAGGCACTGCAAAAGGGGGCGCCCGTAACCCGCGTTTTGGCCGCCGAAGTGCTGGACACTCTGCCCTGAGCGCCGCAAGGTGGTGTAGCCCCGGCTATCAAACCAACTCATAAGCGCATCATGACACAGGCTGATTTCCTAAAGACGCCCTACCCCGCCCCGGTCGAAATGCCCCCCGAGGTCATCTTGGGCCCGTCGCGGTTTTTCAACCGCGAATTATCGTGGCTTGCCTTTAACTGGCGGGTTCTGGACGAGGCCAAAAATCCGCGCGTGCCGCTGCTGGAACGACTACGCTTTTTATCAATCTCGGCCACCAACCTTGACGAATTTTATACCGTTCGCGTGGCCGGCCTGCGCGAGCTGGTCCGCGAGGGCAACGTGACGCCGTCGCATGACGGGTTATCGCCTGCCGAACAACTGGTCCTGATCAACGCTGATGCCCGCCTTCTGATTGGCACCCAACAGGTCTGCTGGAACAAGATCAAGCGCGAGATGGAGGCAAACGGAATAGTTCTTTTGACACGTTCAAAGCTGACAAAGCGCGACGAAACCTACCTGAAAGAGCACTTTCTCAACAAAGTATTCCCAGTGCTTTCCCCATTGGCTATTGATCCGGCCCACCCGTTTCCCTTTATTCCCAATCTTGGGTTCTGCCTTGCGCTTCAGTTGCAACGCGAAACCGATGGCCGCCGGCTGCAAGCCTTGCTACCGATCCCGCAACAGATTGATCGTTTCGTACGCCTACCCGGCAAGGCGCGGTTTTTGCCCTTGGAAGAGCTGCTTTTACTTCATCTTTCGTCCCTGTTTCCGGGCTACCGCGATACCGGGCACTGTGCCTTCCGGGTGCTGCGCGATAGCGATCTTGAGGTTGAAGATGAGGCCGAAGACCTTGTCCGCGAATTTGAAACGGCGCTGAAACGGCGGCGCCGCGGGCAGGTCATCCGCATGAAAATCACCGCTGGCGCCCCCGAAGGGTTGCGCGCCCTGGTCATGGATGAACTGGGCGTCAACCCCGACGAAGTGGTTGAAGTAAAAGGGTTGCTGGGTATTGCGGACCTAAAGGAACTGGTCTTGGGTGATCGCCCCGAGATGCTCTGGCCCAGTTTCACGCCGCGCGTTCCCGAACGGGTGCAGGACCATCATGGCGATATGTTCGCCGCGATCCGTCAAAAAGACATGCTGTTGCATCACCCCTATGAAACGTTTGACATGGTGATCAGGTTTTTGACGCAGGCGGCCGCAGACCCGAACGTCCTGGCCATAAAACAAACGCTCTATCGCACGTCGCGCGACAGCCCGATTGTCAGCGCCCTTTGCGAAGCCGCCGAGGCCGGTAAATCCGTAACTGCCTTGGTTGAATTGAAAGCCCGCTTTGACGAGGCCGCCAATATTCGCCAATCGCGGCGGCTGGAGCGGTCAGGCGCGCATGTGGTTTACGGATTTATCAACTACAAGACCCACGCGAAAATCAGCACCGTGGTGCGCCGCGAAGGGGACACGCTGGTCACCTATACCCATTACGGAACCGGCAATTACCACCCCATTACCGCGCGCATTTATACCGATTTGTCGTTTTTTACCTGCGATGCGGCCTTGGGCCGGGATGCGACCAAGGTGTTCAACTATCTATCGGGCTATGTTCAGCCCGAAGGGCTTGAAAACATAGCCATTTCTCCCATTACGCTAAAACCCCGCCTTCTAGAACTGATCAGCCGAGAAGCCGAGTTTGCCAGCGCAGGTCGCCCTGCGGAAATCTGGGCCAAGATGAACAGCCTGATCGACCCGGAAGTAATCGACGCGTTATATGCAGCGTCAAAAGCAGGGGTAAAAATCAGCCTGATCGTCCGGGGTATCTGTGGATTACGACCAGGAATCAATGGGTTAAGCGAAAACATTCGGGTAAAATCCATCGTCGGTCGGTTTTTGGAGCACAGCCGGATCGTGTGCTTTGGCAATGGCCACGGCTT
Organism: Phaeovulum sp.; assembly: GCF_047638075.1. Lineage (NCBI taxonomy): Bacteria > Pseudomonadati > Pseudomonadota > Alphaproteobacteria > Rhodobacterales > Paracoccaceae > Phaeovulum > Phaeovulum sp. The sequence goes on along the minus strand of NZ_JBLJBV010000048.1, from coordinate 34,280 downwards.
GCCTGCCAAAAAGGCACGGGTGTTCTTTTCATCGGCCGATTGGATGGGTCGCAATCTGAATCGGCGCGTGGAAACTCTGGTCGAGGCCAGGAATGATACGGTAAAAGCACAGATCGTCAGTCAGATCATGGCCGCCAACATGGCCGATGAGGCACAAAGCTGGATCTTGCAACCCGGCGGCAAATTCATCCGGCACATGCCCGACGGCAAGTCGGATTATTTCAATTGCCATCGGTTCTTCATGGAAAACCCGTCACTTTCCGGGCGTGGTTCCGCAGGCGCGAAAGATGTACCAAAGCTTGCCCATAGCCTTGAATAGGCGCTAAGGATGCGTGCCAATAGCGAAATAAAGGAAGCCAATGACCGCAAAGCCCCGCAGCCAAAGCGACGATTGGGACCCATTTGGCCGGTCGATTTTTGATAGCGCATCGCCCCGCGCGCTTGCGCGGGTTGGGGTGGTCGATGTGGGGTCAAACTCGGTTCGGATGGTGGTGTTTGACGGGGCGGCACGCTCGCCTGCGTATTTTTACAACGAAAAGGTAATGGCGGGACTGGGTCAGGGATTGGCCGAAACCGGGCGCCTTAGCCCGCAGGGGCGCGAGCGCGCACTATCGGCACTGCGGCGGTTCGCGCTTTTGGCGAAGGGAATGGGCATCGAGCCGCTGACCTGTGTCGCGACCGCTGCCATGCGCGAAGCAGCCGACGGTCCTGAATTCCGCAAGCTGGCGGAAAAGGAAACCGGGTTAAAGCTGCACGTCATCGACGGGCAGGAAGAAGCACGCCTTTCGGCGCAAGGCGTGCTGTTGGGCTGGCCCGAGGCCGAGGGCCTGGTCTGCGACATCGGCGGCAGCTCAATGGAACTGGCCGAAGTTCGAAATGGACAAGTTGGGCGGCGCAGCACCTCGCCATTGGGGCCATTCAGGTTGCAAATGATCAAGGGCGGAAAGAAACAAATCACGGCACACATCCGCAACCTGATGGGCGATCTAGCGGATCAGATGGGCCGCGACCATGATCGGATCTATCTGGTCGGTGGCAGTTGGCGCGCAATCGCGCGCCTCGACATGGAGCGGCGAAAATACCCGATGACGGTGTTGCACGAATATCGGATAGACCCGGAATCCGTGTTACAAACCGTATCGTGGATAGAAAAGAACGACATCAACCAGCTAAGGTCCCGCACCGGAACATCTGCGGCACGGATGGCGTTGGTGCCATTGGCCAGTCAGGTGTTGCGTGAATTGATGCATCAGTTCACCCCCAAAGAAATCGCCATATCGTCCTACGGTATCCGCGAAGGCCTGCTTTATGAGCAGATGCCCGACAGATTGCGGCGGCGCGATCCGCTGCTGGAGGCTTGCCGCCACGCCGAACGCACCATGGCACGGATGCCGGGGTTCGGCAAAAAGCTGTTCGGATTTATCCAGCCGGTGTTTGCCACTGCAACCGACGCGCAGTTGCGGCTGGTCAAGGCCGCGTGCCTTTTGCATGACACCACTTGGCGCGCCCACCCCGATTACCGGGCGGAGGCCTGTTTTGACAATGTGACACGCGCCAACATGGGGGCGCTTTCACACCCTGAGCGGGTGTTTTTGGGGTTGGCGCTGTTGCACCGCTACAAGAATTCGCGCACGGGTTCGGCTATGGCTCCGATCTTTGGGCTATTGTCGGACACCCAGTTGCAAGAGGCTGAGGTGTTGGGCAAAGCCATGCGTTTTGGTGCCATGTTTGCGATCCACTCGCCGCAGAATGCCGGTGCCCTGACGCTATACCCAACGCGCAATTTGCTGGAGCTGAGCCTTACAAAACATGGCGTCGGGTTATTCGGAGAGGTGGCTGAGGCGCGATTCCTGTCGCTTGCCGCCGCCCTTAAGGCAGAGTCGGTGGTGCATGGACGCTAAAGCTCGATCTCGCCGCGTGGACCGGGGATGATTTCCATATCAGGGCGCGGGGAATCCGGTTTCCGGCGGATCAGAATGTCACCATTGGGCAGTTTCACCGGTGCCTCATAGTTGCGGATATCCCCCAGCATCGCGGCCAGATGACGCAGCGCAGGCTCCATCTCGGCCATGGCGCCTTCCAGACCCTTCTGCATTTCTTGCAACGCTGGACCCATTTCGCTGATCAAGCCGCGCAACAGCAGTTGCGTGCCCTGCTCGATCAGGCCCATGCCTTGATCCACCTCCCCCGGGGGCGGTTCGTCAGCCATCAGCGGCGCGGCCAGGATCAGGGCAAATAATGGCGGCAAAAATCGTTTCATTCCCTCAATATAGCTGATCCGGCGCGAAATATCAGGGGTCATAGCGAAATATCCACCGAAACCGGAAAATGGTCAGACGCCTGCAACAACGCCTCGCGCAGTTCTGGGACACGGTAGCAGGCGGGGTCATCAAACGGGTGCCAGATCCGCCATTTCGGGGCATCGGCGCACAGATCCGGTGACAGCATCACATAATCCAGCATGGCAGAGAAAAACTGCCCCGCCTCAGGCAGATAAAACCGCGCCGATGCGGGCGCAGCCGAGGTCGGGCGCCCGCGTGACAGCCGCGCGTTGGGGTCGCGCAGGCGCCGGGACTGGTCTACATGTTCGCCTAGAACAATCTCGACACCGGACCGACCGAACAGCTTTTCGTATTCGTCAATACCCGGCCCATCATTGAAATCACCCAGCACGATCAGGCTGTCACCGGCGTCAAGATGTTCGTCAACACGGGCGCGCAGCCAGATGCATTGCGCCAGTTGCTTGCGACGGTTTTCAATGGCGATCCGTGTGGCGTTTTCGGGGCTTGTCGCGCCATGCGGGGCTTTTGATTTGATGTGAACGCCAATCAAGCGCAACTCGCGCCCCTCTGGTGTGGTCAGAGCCACCTCAAGCGGTGGCTTTGAAAAGGTGACGGTTTCAGGATCGGCGTCGGTGTTCAGGTCGATCCGGTAGCTTGTATCAAAACGCGGGCTGGCCCCGCCATCGCCTTGCGGATCATGCACCGCAGAGACTTTATCAGGGTCATAAAGGAGCGCGATTTCCTGTTGCGTCTCATTGGAATAGCCCAAAAGCGCCCGCCGGGTGCGCAAGCCGAAGTGACGGGCGAACCGCTCCAGCATGGCAACTGTATGGCGGCGGCGGTTGTCATCGGGGGCCTCAATCACCGTCACCACATCGGCATCAAGCGCGGTAAAGACAATCCCCAGCGCCCCCAACTGCTGGGCCCGCGTCACCTGATAGCGCGCCGACCATTCGTCATCCTCCAGCAGCTTGCCATAACGGTCAAAAAGATTGGAAAACCATTCAACGTTATAGGTGGCGATCCGCATGATGTGTCCCTTTATGCCGCGCGCCGCGATACCTCATCCCAGGCGCGGTTCAGCGCGATCAGGCGCCGTTCTGCCAGTTTTACCGCCTCGGGCGGCAGGCCCCGCGCCAGGGCACGGTCGGGGTGGGTTTCGCGCACCAGATCACGCCAGGCCGCACGGACCTGGTCCAGGGGCGTGTTGGACGGCACCCCCAGAACCTGCCACGGATCAGGCGCTGCATCGGGCACAAAGCTTGCGCGCAGCGATTCAAAGCAACATTCCTCAAGGCCAAATATTCGCGCCACCTCGCGCAGGAATTCATCCTCGCAGGCGTGATAGTGACCATCTGCCATGGCTATGAAGAAAAGCCCCTCCATGACGTCCTTCAGCACCTCATTACCGGGGCCGAACATCGCGGCGATCTTATGTGCCCAGGCATCAAAACCAGCAACATCGGTGCGGGCCAAATTGAACACGCGCGCGGCATTTGCCTCCTCTGTGGGGGGAACTGAGAACACTTCGCGAAAGGCGGCAACCTCGTCGCGGGTGACGCGCCCATCGGCCTTTGCCATCTTGGCGCCCAAGGCGATTACCGCGATGGTAAAGGCAACGGAACGTTCGGGCGGGGTGCGTAATGGCTCGAATATCGCTGACAGCCCTTCGCCACGCGACAAGGCGGCAAAGGCGTCATAGATGCGGGTCCACAGTGAGGCAGGTTTATCCATAGGTATACTTTAGCATAGGGCGAAACAGTAGAAACCCGATTTTCACAGGCCGCATCTTGTAGCGCGTCTTTTGCACCAGAACCACGCCCGGCGCGCCCATAATCCGCCAAGGGCTGCAAATCTGCCTCTTCTTCAGCCCAAGACGGCTAAAAGCGCATCATGTCATTGAAAATCACTGCCATATGCTGCATGTTCCGCCTCGATCCCATGTATCCGAAAGGTCTGATATGCTGTTAGTTCACGCCCTGACCCGCTTCTTTCGACATGAGGCGTCGGGGGGCGTCCTGCTGATGCTGACAGCATTATTGGCCCTTTTGGTCGCCAACAGTGGCTTTAGTGCGGTTTACCACGGCATTCTAGAGATGAAACTGTCGATCCTTCTGGATGATCAGGGGTTATCAAAACCATTGATCTTGTGGATTAACGATGGGTTGATGGCTATTTTCTTCTTTCTGGTTGGTCTGGAGCTGAAACGCGAAGTGCTGGAGGGTAAGCTGCGCAACCCGGCTGATGTAATGCTACCGGGTATGGCAGCGCTTGGCGGCATGGCCGCACCTGCGTTTATTTATCTGCTGTTCAACTACAGCCATCCAGAAACGATTCACGGTTGGGCAATCCCTGCTGCAACCGATATCGCCTTTGCGGTCGGGTTGATGGCGCTATTGGGGCGGCGCGTTCCGTCCTCGCTAAAGATTTTTCTGCTGACATTGGCAATTTTGGACGATCTCGGCGCAATCCTTATTATTGCGTTGTTTTATACCGAGCATCTGAACCTGACCTATCTGGGGTTGGCGCTGATCCCGCTGGCAATTCTATGGTGGGCCAATCGTGTGGGCTTGCACCGGATGGCGCCGATCTACCTGCTGGGCATCGTGCTATGGGTGCTGGTGCTGAAATCGGGCGTCCATGCAACGCTGGCCGGGGTTATCACCGCATTCTTCGTACCGCTGACAGACCGGTTTGGAAAATCGCCCTTGCATGCGATTGAGGATGCGCTGACGCCCTACGTCTATTTCCTGATCGTGCCGATCTTTGCCTTTGCCAACGCAGGCGTTGTTTTGCGCGGCCTTACGCTGGCGGATTTGGCTGAAACGCTTCCCATAGGTATCGCCGCGGGCCTTGTGCTGGGCAAGCAGATCGGGGTCTTTGGGATGACATGGATCCTAGTCCGCTTTGGTGTGGCAAAGCTGCCCGATAGTGCCAGTTGGACCCAGGTTTGGGGTATTTCCTGCCTTGCCGGGATCGGGTTCACGATGTCGCTGTTTATTGGGTCGCTTACCTTTGCCGAGGGGCACTACATGAATGCTGTGCGGTTGGGGGTGCTGTCAGGGTCAGTGATTTCAGCAATCCTGGGCTATACCATTTTGCGTGTTGCCGCAGCCAAGCAAACAGAAGTCAATCCAGCCTAAGGGCCAAAGGTCAGTAGAACAGGGCGGGGGCATTTCGCCCCCGCTTTTTTCAGCTCTGCCGGGTCTTGCGAATAAGCGTCATGATATCGCGCGCGGCCGTCGGGATATTGGTTCCCGGCCCAAAGATGGCCTTCACGCCCGCGCGTTTCAGATAATCATAATCCTGCTGCGGAATGACGCCGCCACAGATCACCAGGATATCGCCTGCGCCTCTGGCCTCCAGTGCCTCGATCAGCTTCGGCGCGAGGGTCTTGTGCCCTGCCGCCTGCGACGACATCCCGATCACATGCACATCGTTGTCAACGGCGTCCTGCGCGGCCTCTTCGGGGGTCTGGAACAGCGGCCCCACGTCTACATCAAAGCCGATATCTGCAAAGGCGGTAGCAATGACCTTGGCGCCCCGATCATGGCCATCCTGGCCCATTTTCACCACCAGCATACGCGGGCGGCGGCCTTCTTCTTCGGCAAAGGCTTCCACATCCTTTTGGATCGCGGCAAAACCATCGTCGCCCTCATAGGCGGCGCCATAAACCCCGGCCAGCATTTTCACTTCGGCGCGGTGACGCCCGAAAACCTTTTCCATCGCCATGCTGATCTCTCCTACGCTGGCACGCGCCCTTGCAGCCGAAACAGCTGCCTCCAACAGATTTCCACCTTCCGAGGCGCGGCGCGTCAACTCTGTCAATGCTGCGTCACAGGCTGCGGAATCGCGGGTCTCGCGCATCTTGTTCAACCGTGCAATCTGGCTTTCGCGCACCGCAACGTTGTCGATATCAAGAATGTCGATCGGGTCTTCCTGCGCCAGACGGTATTTGTTGACGCCCACGATCACCTCTTCGCCACGATCAATCATGGCCTGACGGCGCGCAGCGGTTTCTTCGATCCGCAGTTTCGGCATGCCGGTGGCAACGGCTTTGGTCATCCCGCCCATTGCCTCGACCTCTTCCATCAAGGCCCAGGCTTTTTCTGCCAGATCATGGGTCAGCTTTTCGACATAATAGCTGCCGGCCAGCGGATCGACGACATTTGTAATGCCGGTTTCTTCCTGCAATATCAGCTGGGTATTGCGCGCGATCCGGGCAGAAAACTCGGTCGGAAGAGCAATCGCTTCGTCCAGTGCGTTGGTGTGCAGGCTTTGCGTGCCGCCCAATGCCGCCGCCATGGCCTCATAGGCGGTGCGCACGACATTGTTATAGGGGTCTTGTTCTTGCAACGATACGCCCGAGGTCTGACAATGCGTCCGCAACATCAGACTGCCGGTTTTTTTCGCGCCAAACTCGGTCATGATCCGGTGCCAAAGCATGCGGGCGGCGCGCAGCTTTGCGGCCTCCATGAAAAAGTTCATCCCGATCGCAAAAAAGAACGAGAGCCGCCCGGCAAAGGCATCGACATCCATCCCCCGTTCAATTGCCGCGCGCACATATTCGCGCCCATCGGCCAGCGTATAGGCCAGCTCTTGCACGAGGTTCGCCCCCGCCTCCTGCATGTGATAGCCGCTGATGCTGATCGAGTTGAACTTGGGCATTTCTGCCGCCGTATATTCAATGATATCCGCAATGATCCGCATCGAGGGTTCGGGCGGGTAGATATAGGTGTTGCGGACCATGAATTCCTTCAGAATATCGTTCTGAATGGTGCCAGACAGCAGGCTGCGGTCAACGCCCTGCTCTTCTCCGGTAACGATAAAACTGGCCAGAACAGGGATAACCGCGCCGTTCATCGTCATGGAGACACTGACTTTTTCCAGCGGGATCCCGTCAAACAGGATCTTCATGTCCTCAACGCTGTCAATCGCCACCCCGGCCTTGCCGACATCACCCACCACGCGCGGATGATCGCTGTCATAGCCGCGGTGGGTGGCCAGATCGAAGGCCACCGACACGCCTTGTTGCCCGGCGGCCAGTGCCTTGCGGTAAAAGGCGTTGCTGGCCTCGGCGGTGGAAAAGCCCGCGTATTGCCGGATCGTCCAGGGCCGCCCGGCATACATTGTCGCGCGCACACCGCGCGTAAAGGGTTCCAACCCCGGCAGCGTGCCCATATGCGGCAGGTCGGCCACGTCCTCGGCGGTGTAAAGCGGCTTTACCGGGATCCCTTCCAGAGTATTCCAGGTCAGGCTGTCAAACGGGCGGTCGCGTAGCTCTTTTCTGGCCAGCTTGACCCAGTCGTCCAATGGGATGGGCTCTATTTGGTTGGTCATAGCGGGTTCCTTTCTTCTTGGTCATCCCCGGATCTGTCCGGGATGCCGACAGCATTCTTGGTAAAAACGGCCTTGGGTATGTTTTCAAACATATCGCCCTCCAAATCGCCCCCCTCCCCGCGGCACGATCCGAAGTCCACGATTAATTCGTGCGCCCGGGATGAACAAACATGGAGCAGGCGGCACAAAGGTCGCTTTTTCAACAAAAGCGGCAGGTCTGGCTTTGCCCCGGCGCGTCCTAGTGCCTATATCGTTGCAAGAAGGAGATCCGATGAACCGCGCCCTTAGCCTTACAATCGCTGCATTTTTTCCGTTTGCCTTGGCGGCCCAAGGGGCCCCCGGCCTGCCGGACCCCGCCGCGTCAGAACAACCCCAAGCAGTAGAGTTCATGCCACTGGATGCCCAAAGCGTTGATCTGGAAGGTTTTCTTTGGGAAAAGCGCCCGCTTGTGGTTTTTGCGAACAGCCCCGCCGACCCGGCATTTGGCGAACAGCTGCGCCTGTTGGCGGCACGCTGGCCCGATCTTGTTGCGCGCGACGTGGTCGTGATCGCGGATAGCGACCCTGCCGCAAAATCATCGGTTCGCGAAACACTGCGCCCGCGCGGGTTTTCACTGGTGCTGATTGAAAAAGACGGCACCGTCGGATTTCGCAAGCCCATACCTTGGGACGTGCGCGAAATCACCCGGGCAATAGACAAGATGCCACTGCGGCGCGAGGAAATCCGCAGCGGGCTTAGCGGCGCAGGCGGATAGCGGGCGGGTAGATCGACGCACGCCGCCATCATTGTGTCCCCGCCTCAAATGACAAATAGGCGCCGGCGGGTAATGTCGGGGCGAAATCACGCAGCAGCGCCAGTTGCGCCGGTGCAAGCGACGGGTCAGTGGCATAAAAGGACACCTCACCCCCCCCTAACGCACCGCGATACGGATCCATCCGCAATACGGCAAGGCGACGCCAATCGGGGCCCATGGCCGTTTCAAACCACCTGTCGTAGATGATCGCCATCTGCGCCCCTTTGCTTTGTGCCAGAGGGGCGGCCCATCCCTTGGGCGTATCGCCACTAAGGCGCAGTTCAAGCACCTTCGGTGAAGCCAAGCCATAAAGATCAAGGACGTAATCGGGGTTACCCCAGGCAATGCGCCCCAGATCATTGATCGCGACGGGCGCTTTCAGCCAACCTTGCACAAAACGCCCCATCTGCGTTTGCTGCAAATATACGGCGCGGGTGTTCCAGATATAACGCTGCGCAACTTTAGGCCAGAAAGCCAAGGCAGCAATGGCCAGCAAAAAGCCCAACATCGCCCGCCAACGCCATGCGGCGCGCGGTCCGGTTACGCCTTTGGTCGATATCACCATCGCGGTGATTTGCGCCGCAATGATGTAATGCTCATAGCGGTGCATCCAGCCAATCTGTCCAGCCAGCAAATGCGCCACCCCGGCCACGGCCACCACCGCCAGCAACCATATCTCGGGCCTGCGGCGCCCGCTCAGGGCCAGGGGAAGCAACGCACAGAGCATTGTCAGCACCGCCAGCAACTGCCCGGGCGGGGTAGAAAGATTGACCTTGACCGCCATCACCAGCCGCATCAGTCCGCTACCCAGTGGCGCCGCCAGCCCCACCTTCGCCAGGACAGACCCGGGTAGCGGTGCCAATCCCAGCCCCATCAAAAACGCCGCAAAGGCCAACACCGGCACCACCACAGCCAGCCCCAGCATCACACCGGACCGCAACTGCCCACGGACCGCCACCACACCCGCCGCCAGAAGCGACAGCGCCAGCCCCTCAAGCCGGAACAACGGCGCCACAACGACCGCCAGCACAAACCAGGGGGCAACACGCCCCTCGCGCAGGAAGATGGCCAGCCCCAGCACCGTCGCCAAACTGGCGGCCGTGTGAAGCGTATGCTCCATACCTGTATAGCCAACGCCGGGCATGTTCAGCGCCAGCGGCCCCAGCAACGCCAGCGCAACCCCCACACCACCCGAAAGGCCGCCCATCACCAGCGCGCGCCCCCAAAGCCAGCCGCAAAACACCAGCGCAACCCCGTTCCAAAGCAGCGGCAGCAGCCGTTGCACCTCGGTCCCCGCAAAGGGCATCAGCAGAACCGGATAGAGAATGGACGACGCCGCCGAGGCCGGTTCACCCGCATTTATCCCGTAGGTGCCCTGCACCATGTTTGCGGCCATCGCGAGGTGAATATAGACGTCATCCAGCGGGTATTCGAACACCCCCGCCAGCGTGAACGCCCAAAGTTGCAGCGCCACGAACCCTGCGCCCGCCGCCAGTGCGGCAAGCACAGGCAGATCAAGGCCGACGCGTCGGATTTGTGGCACCGCCGTCATGTCATTCAAACTCCATGATCACTTCGTCAACGCGCAGACTGGTACCCGGTGTCGCATTGATTTTCTTGACCACACCCTTCTTTTCGGCGCGTAGGGTATTTTCCATCTTCATCGCCTCGATCGTGGCCAGCGCCTGCCCTTCCTGAATTTCGTCACCCTCAGCCACGTTGATTTTAACGATCAGGCCGGGCATCGGGCACAACAAAAAGCGCGATGTATCTGGGGGCAGTTTTTCCGGCATCAGGCGCGCAAGTTCCGCCTGACGCGGGCTGCGTACATGCACCTTGAGATCGGCGCCCCGGCTTCGGATACGAAAACCACCGGGTATCTTACCAACCTTGAGCACGAGCGGATCACCGTCCACTTTCAGCCGCGCCAGCGCTTGCCCCGGCGTCCAGTCAGATGTGACCCGATGCCCGCCACCCCCGGCGAAGCTAACCGTCGCACCATCGGGGTCAGCCGCAATTTTAACTTTGTATTCAGTGCCCTGAAGCGTAACAACCCAATCATCTCCGATCAGGCGTTCATGATTTCCCAAGCGCCCTGATATGCGCGAGCGTCGTATCTCCGCCACGCGATTCATCGCTGCTGTTGCCGCCGCGATGCGCCGCAGCAGGTCTTCGGCCAAGGTCGCACCCTGAAACCCGTCGGGGTATTCTTCATCTATGAAAGCGGTGGTAATGTCGCCCGACACAAACCGCGGATGATCCATCACCGCGCCGACGAAGGGCAGGTTATGGCCGATGCCCTCGACCTCAAACGTATCCAGCGCGATCCGCATTTCCTCGATCGCCTGCGCGCGGGTCGGTGCCCATGTGCAGAGCTTGGCGATCATCGGGTCGTAATACATGCTGATCTCACCGCCCTCGAAAACGCCGGTGTCGTTACGCACAATGCCCTGCGCCGTCGGCCCTTCCACGGGCGGGCGATAGCGGGTCAACCGCCCGATCGACGGCAGAAAGTTGCGGTAGGGGTCTTCGGCATATAGGCGGCATTCCATCGCCCAGCCGTTGATTTTCAGATCCTCCTGCCTGAAGGGCAGCGGCTCGCCATTGGCAACACGGATCATCTGCTCGACCAGATCAACGCCGGTGATCAGTTCAGTCACCGGGTGTTCGACCTGAAGCCGGGTGTTCATTTCAAGAAAATAGAAATTGCGATCGCCGTCGACGATGAATTCTACTGTGCCTGCACTGGTATAGCCCACCGCGCGCGCCAGGGCACAGGCCTGTTCGCCCATTGCCTTGCGGGTTGCGGCATCCAGAAACGGCGAAGGCGCCTCTTCGATGACCTTCTGGTTGCGGCGCTGAATCGAACATTCCCGTTCGTGCAGATAGACATAGTTTCCGTGCTGATCAGCCAGCACCTGAATTTCAATATGGCGCGGCTGTGTGACGAACTTTTCAATAAAGATCCTGTCATCCCCAAAGCTGTTGGCCGCCTCGTTTTTTGACGACTCAAAGCCCTCGCGCGCCTCGGTATCGTTCCAGGCAATGCGCATACCCTTGCCGCCACCCCCGGCAGAGGCCTTGATCATCACCGGATAGCCGATCTGGTTCGAGATCGTCACCGCCTCATCGGCATCCGCGATCAGGCCCATATAGCCCGGCACGGTCGACACACCTGCCTCCATCGCCAGCTTCTTAGAGGTGATCTTGTCACCCATTGCCTCAATCGCGGGGCTGGGGGGGCCTATGAACACCACGCCTTCTGCCTCAAGTGCAGCGGCGAAATTCATGTTTTCGCTAAGAAATCCGTATCCGGGGTGAACCGCCTCGGCGCCGGTCTGGCGAATGGCCTCCATGATCTTGTCGATCACGATATAGGATTGGTTCGCGGGCGGCGGGCCGATGTGAACCGCCTCATCGGCCATCTTCACATGCAGCGCGTTGGCGTCGGCGTCAGAATAGACCGCCACCGTCTTGATCCCCATTTTCTTTGCTGATTTGATCACACGGCAGGCAATCTCACCCCGGTTGGCGATCAGGATTTTCTTGAACAAGGCGCTTTCCCCCTCAGTCGTGCCCAAATCGGGCCAAATGCGAAAAGGCCACCCGAAGGGCGGTTGCCCCCGGATGGCCTATGAATGGAACTTTGGCCGCGCAGAAGGCGCGGCGGATCAGATCAGTAGCAGGCAGGCAGGCCCGGAACGCCGCAGGACACACCGCCCGCGACGGCACCGATAAGCGCGCCTTTGGTCTTGCTGCCGCCGGTTGCGTCGGCAATGACAGCGCCCGCAGCGGCGCCACCGATGGTGCGCATTGCCGCCGAATTGGTCGGTGAATTACCACCGCCATAGTAGGGATCTGAACAGCCAGCCAAGGCGAAGGTGGCCAGGGCTGCCGCAGCGAGAGATATCTTGAACATGGAATACTGCCTCTTTCAGGGGTTTTTATCTTGGCCGACTCTAGCCATTCCCCCCAAAGACGAAAGCGGAAAAAGACGCTCCGCGAAACTGTGATCGGGCGATCGGCAAACCTTTGCCTAACCGCAAAAAGCTGCCTGATCCTAACGGGATCAGGCCAGAGGGATAGGGAAGGGATACGGACTTGACAAAAACGAAGCGAGGATCCGTGTAGCGCCTCGTTCGCCCGGTCAGCATGCGCTGTGCCCAACGGGATGGCAAAGTCGGATTTGCGCGCCAAAAGGTGTTCGGCGGCAATTTGCCAGTCGCGAAGGACGCTTGGCGAAATCATGCCCAATCGTCCTCGTCTTCACCCAAGCCCGGGGCTGCATCTGCCGCGAACACCTCGGGGAATGACACCATCGCGCGCTGCACGTTGATCTTTAGCAGCGCCTCGTAACTGGCCGGATCAAATGGCTCTTCGGCGGGCACCACCTCACGGCCAAACAGCCATGATAGCCGCCCCGCATCAAGATTTCCTCTTTCAAAGGGTTCTTCGCCAAAATGGTTCCAGAGCGCGGCCATAAAGCCGGCATCGGCCCGGCGGTCTGCGGGGGCGCGGTCCCGGAAACGTTCGCGCGCGATCAGTTTTGATATGCCCTTGGCATGGCTAGCGCGTCGAATGACGAATTGAAAATCCGTTCCCGGCAAGCGCCCGGGAAAAGCCCTGTGTTTCAGCATCTTGCACCCTCCTGTAACAGGTTCGGGCGCGGGCAAAGCGGAGCGGGCCCGGAAGCCCGCCCCGGATTTTTATTACTTGTACTTACCGGTATAGGTCGGTTCGACAGTGACTTCGTCCACGACCGGTTCGGTCTTGGCTGCACAAGCAGCGACGAAAGCAACCATTGCAAACGAAAGCAAAACCTTTTTCGACATTCCAGTCTCCTGTCCTTGCGGTTTCTGATGCCGGTTTTTCCTGCACCACACCGCCCATGATTCAAAACCCGAACCAATCCATATTGGCCCGATCCAAGGATAGCTTGTAAGCTCTGTGCCTCACAGGGGGAAATGCACGAAGGCACATTTTGTGGCGGCGGTGCATCAGCGCTGGGGGCGCAAACAGGGGGGCGGCAGTGACGCATCAATACATCTCCCAGACACACGCGGCGCCATCGGGGCGATAAGCCTCAAAATATTGGGTAGCCGCGGAATCTGTTGCGCCGAAATCCAAAGCCCGATCAGCAAGACTGATGATGATCTGCTGCGGCTGCGGCCCCAGGGATGACAGCCGCGGCAAGGCGTAAGTTTCACATAAGTAGGCCATGTCAACCAGCGCCTGCTCTGCGTCGACCGCCCCGTTTGCGGTGGCAATCATCGGCGCGAGAAACCGAAAACGGGCGGTCAACCCATCTGGGCCGGCGGCATCATTGATCGTCTCCAGCAAGGTTACCTCCTGCCCTGACGGCACCAATATCGGCTCTGCACCCAAGAGGGCCTGAGGCGCCATGGCAACCATCAGCGCAACCCAGACCCGGCTTTTCGCCAAACTGCCGTCAGAACCCATCCCAAGGCCTTTCATCCTGCCCCCTCACAACGGAATATTGTCGTGCTTCTTCCATGGGTTCGTCAGTTTTTTGGAGCGCAACGATGCAAACGCCCGCGTGACCCGTTTACGGGTTGAACGCGGTTGAATGACCTCATCGATAAAGCCCTTTTCGGCCGCAACAAACGGGTTGGCAAAGCGGCTTTCATAATCGGCGGTGCGGTCCGCTATCTTTGCGGCATCCCCCAATTCGCTACGGTAAAGGATCTCAACCGCGCCCTTGGCGCCCATCACCGCAATCTCTGCCGTGGGCCAGGCATAGTTGAAATCTCCGCGCAGGTGCTTGGACGCCATCACGTCATAGGCCCCGCCATAGGCCTTTCGGGTAATCACCGTGACCTTGGGCACCGTCGCTTCGCCATAAGCGAACAGCAGCTTTGCGCCGTGTTTGATCACGCCGCCAAATTCCTGACTCGTACCAGGCAAGAAACCCGGCACATCGACCAGTGTCAGGATCGGGATCTCGAATGCGTCGCAAAACCGCACAAACCGCGCCGCCTTGCGCGAACTATCAATATCAAGGCAACCCGCCAGCACCATCGGCTGGTTCGCCACCACGCCTACGGTCTGACCCTCAAGCCGGATGAATCCGGTGACAATATTGCCGGCAAAATCCTTCTGGATCTCAAAGAAATCGCCCTCGTCCGCAATCTTGGTAATCAGCTCTTTCATATCATAAGGCTGGTTTGGATTGCTGGGGATCAGTGTATCAAGGCTATCTTCCAGCCGCGCCACATCGTCAAAAAACGGTCTGACAGGGGCTTTTTCGCGGTTGTTCAACGGCAGAAAGTCGATCAGACGACGTGCCTCAGCCAAGGCCTCCACATCGTTCTCAAATGCGGCATCGGCCACGCTGGATTTGCGGGTATGGGTCGTAGCACCACCCAGTTCTTCGGCGGTGACAATCTCGTTGGTGACGGTTTTCACCACATCCGGCCCGGTCACAAACATGTAGGATGTGTCCTTCACCATGAAGATGAAATCGGTCATTGCCGGGCTATAAACCGCACCACCTGCACAGGGCCCCATGATCAGGCTGATCTGCGGCACCACGCCCGAGGCCATGATATTGCGCTGAAACACCTCAGCATAGCCCGCAAGGCTGGCCACGCCCTCTTGAATCCGCGCGCCACCAGAATCGTTGATGCCAATCACCGGAGCGCCATTTTGCATCGCCATGTCCATGATTTTGCAAATTTTCTGCGCATGGGTTTCCGAAAGCGAGCCCCCAAACACGGTAAAATCCTGACTGAACACATAGACCATCCGGCCGTTTACCGTGCCCCAGCCCGTAACGACACCGTCCCCCGCCGGGCGGTCCCCCTGCATGCCAAATTCGGTGCAGCGGTGTGACACAAACATGTCGAATTCTTCAAAGCTGCCCTCGTCCAACAGCAACTCAAGCCGTTCACGCGCAGTCAGTTTGCCCTTCGCGTGCTGCGCATCAATTCTGCGCTGGCCCCCGCCTTTACGGGCTATGTCACGACGTATTTCCAGTTCTTGAATAATCTTGTTCATGGCACATCCCCTCCGGCAATTGGGGGCACCCTATACAAGTCAATATCCGTTACAAAGCGAATTTCAGAAAATTTGCAAACTATAAATCGACAAATAACTGCGAATTGCAACCTTGCAAATAGACGCTCGCTTCCCAACACTTGAAATTCAGCGCCAACAGTCAATCCATTGCTGTGCGTTCTTTGGTAACTTTTGGCCGTTCGGCAAGGGGGCACTGGCTTTTATCTTTTCGGGCCTGCCTGGATGAATTGGGGGCCTAAGTACTTGACTAACCGATAAGCGCGATCACGGGCGTCCGGGCCTTGCACTTGGATTACAAACGAACCTCAAACCCACAAAAAAATCCTAGCGGCGGACAGGCCCAGCAGAGCGTCGCGCCTAAGTCGATGCCCCCCCTCCGGCAACGCGCCATCCCCCCAGCTTAGGCGCAAGGGTCGCGTGCCGCCTCACGCTCTGCAGTATCCTGCGCGACTCAATGCATATAAATAGAAAAGCCCCGGCAAGACCGGGGCTTTCTGTCGTCTTTTCAATCGTGCTCAGAGCCCCATGTGGGTGCCCAAAGCCTCCATGTCGGCCAGCAGTTTCGCCGCCGCATCGACACCGTCAATCTTTGCCGTCGCCTTGAACTCACGCGCTTCGGCAACCATTTCGGCGTGGAAGGCGGCGGTCAGTTCGGCTTTGGGCATTGCCCGCTCGGCCAGGACCGTAACGCCATCGGCACTGATTTCGGCAAAGCCGCCGGTCACCGCATAATCGGCGGTGCCCTCGGATGAAACCACGGTCAGGATACCGGGACGCAGGCCGGTGATCAGCGGCGCATGGCCCGGCATCGCGGTCAGGTCGCCGTCGGCGCCCGGAATCCGCACCTCGCGGGCCTCAACGGAAGCTAGCTTGCGTTCAGGGGCCACGAGATCGAATTGCATCGTATCGGCCATGTTCCCAACCCTCCTTATGCTGCTTCAGCAGCCAGACGCTGGGCCTTGGCGATCACTTCCTCGATGCCGCCGACCATATAGAAGGCCGCTTCGGGAAGGTGGTCGTATTCACCCGCCACAACTGCCTTGAACGATTTGATCGTGTCTTCCAGCGGCACCTGTTTGCCGTCGGCACCGGTGAACACCTTGGCCACGTCGAACGGCTGGCTAAGGAAACGCTGGATCTTGCGCGCCCGCGCAACGGCCAGTTTGTCCTCTTCCGACAATTCGTCCATCCCGAGGATGGCGATGATGTCTTGCAGCGATTTGTAGCGCTGAAGGATCTGCTGCACGTCGGTTGCGACCTTGTAATGCTCTTCACCGATCACCGCCGGGTCCAGCAGACGCGAGGTCGAGTCGAGCGGGTCCACGGCCGGGTAGATCCCCAGTTCCGAGATTGCACGCGACAGAACGGTCGTGGCGTCGAGGTGGGCGAACGAGGTGGCCGGAGCCGGGTCGGTAAGGTCGTCGGCCGGAACGTAGACGGCCTGTACCGAGGTGATCGAGCCTGCCTTGGTCGAAGAGATGCGTTCCTGCATCGCGCCCATATCGGTCGCCAGGGTCGGCTGATAGCCCACGGCCGAGGGGATACGGCCCAAGAGTGCCGACACCTCAGAACCCGCCTGGGTAAAGCGGAAGATGTTGTCCACAAAGAACAGCACGTCCGAGCCGGTATCGTCGCGGAACTGTTCTGCGAGCGTCAGACCCGACAGGGCAATCCGCATGCGGGCCCCCGGCGGCTCGTTCATCTGGCCGTAAACCAGCGCGATTTTCGATTTTTCCAGATCATCAGGAACGATAACGCCGGATTCGATCATCTCGTGGTAAAGGTCGTTACCCTCGCGCGTCCGCTCGCCCACGCCGGCAAACACCGACACGCCCGAGTGCACTTTGGCGATGTTGTTGATCAATTCCATGATCAGAACCGTCTTGCCCACGCCGGCACCACCGAAGAGGCCGATCTTTCCGCCCTTGGTGTAGGGTGCGAGCAGGTCGATCACCTTGATACCCGTCACGAGGATCTCGGTTGCGGTGGACTGCTGGTCAAACGCCGGTGCGTCGCCGTGAATGGCGCGGCGCGCTTTGGTCGAGACCGGACCCTTTTCGTCAACCGGCTCACCGATAACGTTCAGGATGCGGCCGAGCGTCGCGTTGCCGACCGGAACGGTGATTGGTCCGCCGGTATCCGTCACACGCTCACCGCGCACCAGTCCTTCGGTGGCGTCCATGGCGACGGTGCGCACGGTATTTTCGCCAAGGTGCTGGGCAACCTCCAGAACCAGTCTTTTGCCGTTATTGGTGGTTTCCAGGGCGTTCAGAATAGCCGGAAGGCTATCTTCGAACTGGACGTCCACCACGGCGCCGATCACCTGCGTGATTTTGCCAATAGCTGTGGTCATTTACTTTCTCCGTCTCGTTCAGAGCGCCTCGGCGCCCGAAATGATTTCGATGAGCTCTTTGGTGATCGCGGCCTGACGCGAGCGGTTATACTGGATAGTCAAACGGTTGATCATGTCACCCGCGTTACGGGTGGCGTTATCCATCGCAGACATCCGGGCACCCTGTTCGGAAGCCCCGTTTTCCAGCAGCGCCGCAAAGACCTGTGTGGCAAGCCCGCGCGGCAGAAGGTCGGCTAGGATCGTCTCTTCCGAAGGTTCATATTCATAACCGACGGCAACCGTTGCCTCGCCTTCAAAATGCGCCGGGATCACTTGAAGCGCGGTCGGAATCTGGCTGATCACCGATTGGAAGCGGTTGTAAAACAACGTGGCGACATCGAATTCGCTGGCATCAAACCGCGCCAGAATATCGCGCGCGATGCTGGAGGCGTTTTCATAGCCGACCCGTTTCACTTCGGTCATGTCGACGTGACCCACGAAATGGGCACCGTATTCACGACGTAGCTGTTCGCGGCCCTTCTTGCCAACGGTCATGATCTTGACCGTCTTGCCCTGCGCCAACAACTCGGTGATCCGCGCACGGGCAAGCCGCACGATGGACGAGTTGAAACCGCCGCAAAGCCCACGCTCCGAGGTCATCACCACCAGAAGATGGATCTGATCCGACCCCGTCCCGGCCAGAAGCCGAGGGGCAGAGTCCGATCCGCCAACCGACGCGGCAAGCCCCGCCATGACGTCTTTCATCCGCTCGGCATAAGGCCGGGCAGCCACGGCGGCGTCTTGGGCGCGGCGTAATTTTGCCGCCGCGACCATCTGCATCGCCTTGGTGATCTTGCGCGTATTCTTGACGCTCTCGATCCGGTTCTTCAGGTCCTTAAGGCTGGCCATATCCCTGTCCTCTCCACCCGACGCTTACGCGAAGGTCTTGGCGAATTCTTCGATGGCAGCCTTGATGCGATCCTCGGCTTCACCTTTGACTTTCGGGTCTTCGTTGGTGATGAAGTCCAGAATGTCGCGGCGGTTCGTGCGCAGGTGCGTCAACAGACCCTGCTCAAACCGGCTGACATCCTTGACCGCAACCGCATCAAGATAGCCCTTGGTGCCGGCGAAGATGACGCAGACGATTTCCGCATTGGTCAGCGGTGAATACTGCGGCTGCTTCATCAGCTCGGTCAGGCGGGCGCCACGGTTCAGCAGCTTTTGCGTCGCCGCATCAAGGTCAGAGCCGAACTGAGCAAAGGCCGCCATTTCGCGGTACTGCGCCAGTTCCAGCTTGACCGGACCCGCAACCGATTTCATCGCGTTGGTCTGGGCGCTTGATCCCACGCGCGACACCGACAGACCGGTGTTCACGGCCGGGCGGATGCCCTGGTAGAACAGGTCGGTTTCCAGGAAGATCTGGCCATCGGTGATCGAGATCACGTTGGTCGGAATAAAGGCCGACACGTCGCCACCCTGGGTTTCGATGATCGGCAGCGCCGTCAGCGAGCCGCCGCCAAAATCCTTGTTCAGCTTGGCCGAACGTTCCAGCAAACGAGAGTGCAGGTAGAAAACGTCGCCCGGATAGGCTTCGCGTCCGGGCGGACGGCGCAGCAAGAGCGACATCTGACGGTAGGACACAGCCTGTTTGGAAAGGTCATCATAGATGATCAGCGCGTGTTTGCCGCCATCCCGGAAATATTCCGCCATGGCTGTCGCAGAGTAGGGTGCGAGAAACTGCATAGGTGCGGGGTCAGAAGCGGTCGCGGCGACAACGGTGGTATACTCCATCGCGCCGGATTCTTCGAGCTTCTTGACCAACTGCGCCACGGTCGAGCGTTTCTGCCCGATAGCAACATAGAAGCAGTGCAGTTTGTTCGACGGATCTGCGTCGTTGTAGGATTTCTGGTTCAGGATCGTGTCAAGTGCGATTGCGGTTTTGCCAGTCTGGCGGTCACCGATGATCAGTTCGCGCTGACCGCGGCCAACCGGGATCATGGCGTCAATCGACTTCATGCCCGTTGCCATCGGTTCGTGAACCGATTGGCGTGGGATGATACCCGGCGCTTTCACGTCAGCGATGCGGCGTTCGGTCGCCTCGATCGGGCCTTTGCCGTCGATCGGGTTGCCAAGACCGTCAACGACGCGGCCCAGCAGGGCCTCGCCCACCGGCACGTCCACGATGGACTTGGTGCGCTTGACGGTATCGCCTTCCTTGATGTCACGGTCAGAACCGAAAATAACGATACCGACGTTGTCGACTTCAAGGTTCAGCGCCATACCCCGGATGCCGCCCGGAAACTCGACCATTTCGCCCGCCTGGACGTTGTCGAGCCCGTGGACGCGGGCAATACCGTCACCGACGGAAAGCACGCGGCCAACTTCGGCCACCTGGGCATCTTGCCCGAAATTCTTGATCTGCTCCTTGAGGATAGCAGAGATCTCTGCGGCTTGGATTCCCATTATCCGACCTCTTTCATGGCATTCTGGAGAGAAGCGAGTTTCGCGGCGATCGACGTATCGATCATCTTGGAACCCAGCTTGACGATCATCCCGCCGATGAGTTTTTCATCGACAGACATGGCGAGTTTGACGGTCTGGCCCGTCTGCGCCTTCAGCGTTTTGGCCAGCTTGTCGGCCTGAGCGGCTGTAAGCGCCGTGGCAGAGGTGACCGTGGCGGTCACTTCGCCTTTTTCTTCAGCAATGCGGGCGGCAAGACCCGCCAGCAGGTGCGGCAGCGCAAAAAGGCGGCGTTTGACCGCCATAAGCGCCAGGCCGTTGGCCAGCGGGGTCGATAGCCCCATTTTTTTGGCCAGCGCGGCAATTGCATGGCCCTGCTGATCGCGGGTGTAGATCGGCGAGCCGATCAGATCGCGCAGATCGGCGCTGCCCGTCAGGGCCTCGCGCAGGGCGGTCACATCCGCCTCAAGGGCAGTCAGCCCCTTGGCATCGCGTGCAAGTTCGAAAATGGCCGTGGCATAACGCCCGGCGATGGCAGCGGAAATCGAAGCTGGTTCGGACACGTCAACCCTTCCGATGTCTTGGCCCCTGCCGTTGCGCTTATGCTGCACGGTCAGAAACCCCCTTGACGTGCAGTCGCCCACACGCCCAATTCGGCGCGGGTCTAGCAGA
This sequence comes from Phaeovulum sp., assembly GCF_047638075.1. NCBI lineage: Bacteria > Pseudomonadati > Pseudomonadota > Alphaproteobacteria > Rhodobacterales > Paracoccaceae > Phaeovulum > Phaeovulum sp. The sequence continues at coordinate 13,363 of NZ_JBLJBV010000048.1, read as the reverse complement.
GCAATTCCCGCGCGGCAACCGTCTTGAACAAGAGAAAGTGATTGCGAATGGTGCTAATTGTCGCCCCCCCTATGTAGCGGCCGATTTTGCGGGATCGGAGTTGGGGCGCTAACGGGGATCGCGCCGGTGCAAAGGGAACGCGGGGGGGGGGAATCAGCCTGAGGCTGGCAAAGCAGCGGGACGGTGAGGGTGTTTGCGGCGGCAGGAGCCTCCGGCGGGAGTATTTTGGCCAAGGAAAAGTCGAAAAAACGGGGGCTAGGCCGGGTCTGCGACCGGGCGGACGGCACCTTCGAGTACCGACAGCGGTTTGCGTACCCGCGCGCCGAGACCGGGGCGGCGCGGCGAGTGGATCTGCTTTGATACCTCAAGCATGACCACGCCGGCGGCCAGGAGCCCCGAGACGCGGCTGCCCATACGTTCCCACATCGGAGCCGAGCGCAGCCAGAAGCGACGATGTGAGGGCGGGATGTAAAGAGCGGCAGCGTGGCGTTCGGGGACGAAACCGGCGCGCCGGGCCTGGGCGTCAAGTTGGCCCAGCGTATAGGGGCGGCCAAAGCCGAACGGCGTAGATTCGCTCGGCGCCCAAAGTCCGGCGCGATTGGGCACCACAAAAAGCGCCCGCCCACCGGGACCGAGGACGCGCCAGCATTCCTCCATCAGGGCGGTGGGGTTGTTGGCGGTTTCCAGGCCGTGCATCAGAATCAGGCGGTCAACCATGCCGGTTTCAAGCGGCCAGCGCGTTTCCTCGGACAGGGCCGAGACATTGGGCATGCCTGCGGGCCATGGCATGACCCCTTGGGCCGCGGGCATCAACCCGATGACCCGGCGCGCCTGTTCCAGATAGGGGCGCAAAAGCGGCACAGCAAAACCGTAGCCAACCACTGTCTGGCCGGCGATGCCCGTGGCCGGCCATAGGCTGACCACCCGGTCACGCACCGCTTTTTGCGCCGCACGCCCCAATTGGGTGCGATAATAGAAATTGCGCAGGTCAAGAACGTCAAGATGCATTGCGCGCGGGCGATCCTTGGGCGAAGCTCTGGGTGCAGCATACGGAAAAGAACACGAAACACCATGCCCTTGGAAATTGTCACCATCCCCTGTCTGAAAGACAACTACGCCTATCTGGTTCATGACCCGGCGACTGACACCACAACCGTGGTCGATGCCCCCGAGGCCGGGCCGATCCTGCGCACGCTTTATGAGCGGGGCTGGAAGTTGAGCCATGTCCTGATCACCCACCACCATGCCGACCATATCGACGGGGTGCCGATGCTGGAGGCTGCGACCGGTGCGCGGGTAATCGGCGCCGAGGTCGATGTGGGCCGGCTGCCTGCGCTAACCGAAAGCGTCCGTCCCGGCGACGTGATTCCGATCGGGATGCAGATGGTGGAGGTGATCGACGCGCCGGGCCACACGCTGGGCCATATCGCCTGGTATTTTTCTTCGGCCGGGCTGGTGTTTACCGGCGACAGCCTGATGAGCTGGGGCTGCGGGAGGCTGTTTGAGGGCACTGCCGCGCAGATGTGGGAAACGTTGCAACAGCTTTCGGCCCTGCCACCCGAGACGCTGATCTGTTCGGGCCATGAGTATACCGAAGCGAATGGCCGCTTTGCCCTGTCGCTGGAGCCCGACAACCCGGCCCTATTGGCGCGGATGGCGGCGGTTCGCGACGCGCGGGCGAAGGGCGAGCCGACGGTGCCGGTGACCCTGGCGCTGGAACTGGCGACCAATCCGTTTCTGCGCGCCTCGGACCCGGTGATGAAGGCGCTGCTGGAATTGCAGGGCGCGCCCGATGTCGAGGTTTTCGCCGCCCTGCGCAACCGCAAGGACCGGTTCTAGACTTCAGCGCCCCGCAGGTGGCACCGGGCTGCCCTGGTCCGTGGTTTTATCACTGCCCGTCACGTCTGCTGCCTGGGCTGCGGCGGCGCGGCGCTGGCGTAGCGCATCAGCAATGAACAGCCTGGAAAGCGCGTGATAGACCGGTTCAGGCGCGACAAAACGCGATGTGCCATAGCCAAGCATCGCCGCTACCATGATTGCGATGACATTGTCGTGGTTACCGGTCATTTCGAAAATGATCACGAAGGCAGTCATCGGGGCTTGCGTGACCCCTGCGAAATACCCCGCCATGCCCACGATTGCGCCGATGCCGATGCTGGAGCCAAGCACCACCGCCACGCTGGCCCCCAAACCCGCCCCCACCGATAGAGAGGGCGCAAACAGCCCACCGGGAATACCTGAAACCGTGGCGGCGAGGGTGGCCAGAAACTTGCCCAGAAAATACGTCGCGGTGGGGGCCTCGCCCTCAACCGCGGCGCGGGCCTGGTCATAACCGGTGCCGAAGGTCTCACCGTTGCAGGCCAGACCCACCACCGCGGTAATCATCCCGGCCGCGAATGCCAGTTGTACGGCGCGCCAACGCGGCGCCGAGGTCCGCCAGCGGCGGATACGCCGGGTCAACGCGATCACGAGGCGACTGAATAGCCCCCCCATCAGCCCCCCGACAAGCCCGCAGACGACGACCGCCAGCGCATCCTGCGGAAAGGTCGCACTGGCATATGAGACACCGAAATATGTGTAGGAGCCAAGGATACCCAGCGATGCCAACCCCGCAATGATCACCGCCGACAGCACCACGCCGTTGGTGCGTGCCTGATAGGTGCGGCCCATTTCCTCGATGGCAAAAACGATACCAGCCAGTGGGGTGTTGAACGCCGCCGCAACACCGGCCGCTGAACCGGCAAGGATCAGCCCGCGCGCGTTGGCCATGCGCCCTACCCGCGCCGATTGCAGCATGATCGCGGCACCGATCTGCACGGTCGGCCCCTCCCGCCCGACCGAGGCACCGCAGGCCAGCCCCGCCACCGTCAGAAATATCTTTCCAATGGCAATGCGGAGCGACAAAAGCCCGCCCCGGTCGGGACGGTCGCGCAGATGACGCGAGGCAATAGCTTGTGGAATGCCTGACCCCTGGGCCCCTGGAAACCAGGTACTGGACGCCAGCGCGCAGACCACGAACCCCAGAGGCGTCAGCACCAGCGGCAAAAGATTGCCAGAGCCCGGTTGGGTCATAAGGATAAAAAGGCCCTGCGCATAATCCGCACCCCAGGCAAAACCCGCGCTGATGGCCCCAATAGCCAAGGCTCCGGCCCAAAACACCAGCCGCGTTTTCCAAAGGCGGCGTGAGACCACCAAAGCACGCGAACGTCGCAGCATGGCGATGCGCGAAACCTTCAGACTTCTCATGCTTCCTCTCTCGCATTCATCTATGCTGCATGCGCCCCCATCGGGGCCAATGCAACCCGGTTTGGCCCCAGGATCCGACGCCGGGGCGCTGGCGGTGGCGTTTCAGCACAGCATGGGGCTGGACCTTTGGCCTACACTATGTTCACTTTTCAGCCAAAGCACCGGTCTATGGTGAAATTTATGCAGGCAGGGGTTGAAGAACGGCAATTTCCACCGAAGTTTAACCATATGAGATGAGAGTTGGTGCAGGCGTAACAGAGGCGCCCCGCAAGACCCAAAGGAAAGGAGCACCACATGCCTTCGTTTTCGACAACGCTCGAACAAGCCATCCATGGTGCGCTGGCGCTGGCAAATGCCCGGCGCCATGAACTCGCCACGTTGGAACACCTGCTGCTGGCCTTGATCGACGAACCCGACGCCGCGCGCGTGATGCGCGCCTGCTCGGTTGATCTTGACGATTTGCGCCGGACCCTGACCGAATTCATCAATGATGATTTATCCACACTGATCACCGATGTTGAGGGCTCCGAAGCGGTCCCGACAGCTGCGTTTCAGCGGGTAATCCAACGTGCCGCGATCCATGTGCAAAGCTCGGGCAGGACCGAGGTTACTGGGGCCAACGTATTGGTCGCCGTTTTTGCCGAACGCGAATCGAATGCCGCGTTTTTCCTGCAAGAGCAGGACATGACCCGCTATGACGCGGTGAATTTCATTGCCCACGGTGTTGCGAAAGACCCCGAATTCGGTGAGGCCCGTCCCGTGCTGGGCGCCGATGAAGAGGCCCAACAGGTGCCGCCAGGCGAGGCCAAGGAATCGGCCCTGGCAAAGTTTTGCGTGGACCTGAACGACAAATCGAAAAAGGGCGATATTGACCCGTTGATCGGCCGCGAGGCCGAGGTGGAGCGCTGCATTCAGGTGCTGTGCCGCCGCCGCAAGAACAACCCGCTGCTGGTGGGCGACCCCGGTGTCGGCAAAACCGCGATTGCCGAAGGGCTGGCGTTAAAGATCACCCGCGGCGAAACACCGGACATCCTTTCAAAATCAACGATTTACAGCCTCGATATGGGCGCGCTTCTGGCGGGCACCCGCTACCGCGGTGATTTTGAGGAACGGCTGAAAGCGGTGGTGAAGGAACTGGAAGAGCATCCCGATGCGATTCTGTTCATCGACGAAATCCATACCGTGATTGGCGCCGGGGCGACCTCGGGCGGGGCGATGGACGCCTCGAACCTGCTGAAACCTGCGCTGCAGGGCGGCAAACTGCGGTGCATGGGCTCCACGACCTACAAGGAATACCGCCAGCACTTTGAAAAGGACCGCGCGCTGAGCCGTCGGTTCCAGAAGATCGACGTGAATGAACCCAGCGTGGGCGATTCGATCAAGATCCTGATGGGGCTGAAACCCTATTTCGAAGAGCATCACGAGATCCGCTATACCAATGAGGCGATCAAATCAGCGGTCGAACTGTCGTCGCGCTACATCCACGACCGCAAACTGCCCGACAAGGCGATCGACGTGATCGACGAAGCCGGTGCCGCACAACACCTGCTGCCCGACAGCAAGCGCCGCAAGACGCTGGGCGCGAAGGAAATTGAGGCGGTCGTCGCCAAAATCGCACGGATTCCGGCCAAATCGGTGTCAAAAGACGATGCCGAAGTGCTGCGCGATCTGGAAAAATCGCTCAAGCGGGTGGTTTTCGGGCAGGACAAGGCGATCGAGGCGCTGGCCTCTGCAATCAAACTGGCGCGGGCGGGTCTGCGCGAGCCGGAAAAACCGATCGGGAACTATCTGTTCACCGGCCCCACCGGCGTAGGCAAGACCGAGGTGGCCAAGCAATTGGCTGACACGCTGGGGGTAGAGCTGCTGCGGTTTGACATGTCGGAATACATGGAAAAACACGCGGTTTCGCGGCTGATCGGCGCGCCGCCGGGCTATGTCGGGTTCGATCAGGGCGGGATGCTGACGGATGGGGTGGACCAGCATCCGCATTGCGTGCTGCTGCTCGATGAGATGGAAAAGGCGCATCCCGATGTCTACAACATCCTTTTGCAGGTGATGGACCACGGAAAGCTGACCGATCACAACGGCCGCACGGTTGATTTTCGCAATGTGATCCTGATCATGACCTCAAACGCGGGCGCCACCGAACTGGCAAAGGCCGCGATCGGCTTTGGTCGTGACAAGCGCGAGGGTGAGGATACGGCAGCGGTAGAACGCACCTTCACGCCGGAATTCCGCAACCGCCTGGATGCGGTGGTCAGCTTTGCCGCGCTGCCGCCCGAGGTGATTTTGAAGGTGGTGGACAAGTTCGTGCTGCAACTGGAAGCGCAGCTGATCGACCGCAATGTTCATATCGAACTGACGGCCGAGGCGGCGCAATGGCTGGCCGACAAGGGCTATGACGACCGGATGGGCGCGCGCCCGCTGGGCCGCGTAATTCAGGAGCATATCAAAAAGCCCCTGGCCGAGGAGTTGCTGTTTGGCAAACTGACCAAAGGCGGCGTCGTCAAGGTCAGCGTCAAGGACGGCTCCCTGGTACTTGAGGTGGAAGAGCTGCAAAAGCCGCGGCTTACAGGATCGAAACCACCCTTGCTGACCGCCGGGTGATTGCACGGCGCTAGGCATCTGCTCGGCCTTGGCCCGGCGGATGCTTAGCGTTCGGTCAGTTTCAGTTCGATCCGGCGGTTTTGCGCTCGCGCTTCGGGGGTGTCGCCTGCCGCCACCGGGCGAAATTCGCCAAATCCGGTCGCCGCAAGGCGTGAGGGCGCAAAGCCCAGATCGTCGATCATGTAGCGCACGACCGAAAGTGCGCGGGCTTGGCTTAGCTCCCAGTTATCGGCAAAGGCGCCCTGCCCCGACAGTGGCACGTCGTCGGTATGGCCATCCACGCGCAGGATCCAGTCGATCTCGGGGGGGATCTTGTCGGAAACGTCGCGCAGCATCGCCACCACATCGGCAATCTGCGCACGACCCTCTGGCGACAGGTTGGCCGATCCGGGTTGGAACAGCACCTCGGACGAAAATACGAACCGGTCGCCCACCACCCGCACGCCCTCGCGCCCGGCAAGGATTGCCGACAGCCGCCCGAAAAATTCGCTGCGGTAGCGGGTCAGTTCGCGGGCCTCTTCCTGCGCGCGCAGCTTTGCCGCCTCTTCCAGCTCAGCGCGTCTGCGCTGCTCCGAAGCGACCTGCGCTAGGGCCGCGTTCAACTGCGTGCCAAGGCTTTCGACCTGCACCTTCGCCTCGGCGTCGCGGGCGGCCGAATCATCCAGCACGGCCTGAAGCGCGCCCAACTGGCGGCGTAGCGCCGCGATCTGCTGGTTCAAAAGCGCCACCCGGCGTTCCGCCTCGGCCGAAGTCGCCTGCTGTTTGGCCAGTTCCGCATTGGCCACCGCAAGAAGGGCGGCCTGGCGTTCCGCCTCAGAGCCGGGGCCGATACTGGCCTCAAGGTCGCGTTTCGCGGCCTCGGCTGCGGCCAGAAGAGTCAGTGTTTCTTCGGCTTTCTTGCGGCTTTGTTCCAGCGAGAGGGTCATCGCGGTGATTTCAGTATCAGCATTTTTCAGACGTTCGCGCAGCGCCTCAAGGGCGGCGGCATCGGCTAGCTGGGTTGCCTCGGCGGTGGATAGCTGCGTTTGGGCGGCGGCAAGTTTACCTTCGGCGGTATCGGCACGGGCACGCAGATCGGCGGTCAGGGCCTCAAGTGCCTCGCGGCGCGCGGCGGCAAGACGGGCGGCCTCGGCAGCGGTGTCAATTTCACTACGCACGGACGCCAGCGCAAGGTTAAGCGCCTCGGCCTCGGAACGGGCGATATCGCGGGCGGATTCGGCGCTGGCAGCGGCGCTGCGGGCGGCGTCGCGTTCCGTCAGCAGCGTGGCGACCTGCGCCTCGAACGAGGTGATACGGGTTTCGGCGGCGGCCAGATCGCGGCCCTTTGCTTCAAGCTGACCGGTCAGCGTGGCAATCAGCGAGGATTGCGCGGCAGCGGCATCGCGGGCCGCGTCCAGATCCCCGGTCAGGGTACGGGTTTTCACCTGCTCCAGCGACAGCGCCTGCGCCAGCCCTGCGACCTGTTCCGACAGCACCGACAGTTCGGAATCCTGCGTGGAAATCGTGTCACGCAACACCGATTGCACCACCATGAAGATGGTCAAAACGAACATCAGCACCAACAAAAGCGCGGTCATCGCGTCGACGAAACCGGGCCAGATCGTAGCCGAGAACCGTTGGTTGCCGCGCCGGGCCAGGGCCATGGATCAGCCCTCCTCGGCTTCGCGGCTGCGCTGCGACAGGATTGCGCGCGTCAGCCCGGCGAAATCGTTGCGCAGCTCGGCCATGCTTTCCTGACGACCCGCCGCGATCTCTTCCAAAAGCCGCAGCATCTGCACATCGATCGAGCGCAGCCGCATCCGGGTTTCGGCGCCATCGGGAAGGGCGGCGGCGTGATGGGCCTCAAGCGTGGCCAAAAGCCGATCCTGCCCGTCAGCAATCCGTTCCATCTGAGGTGCGGCGCCGGGGTCGGCCTCAAGCCGCTGGGTCATCCGCTCGATCGACTGGGCAAGCGCGCCAAGGCGGGCATCAACGCCTATGCGTGCCGCATCGCTATGCGCGAAAATCTCTTGCAGGGTTTCCATCTGTTGCGCCATGTGGTCAAGCACGCCCACAACCATGCCCGCCTCGCCGCCCTCGCCTTCTGCACCGGCAAAGGACAGACGGGTAATGGAGGAAATCCATTCTTCCAGCTCGCGGTAAAAACGGTTTTGCCCGTGGGTCACGAACAGCTCCAAAAGCCCCACCACCAGCGACCCCGCCAACCCCAGAAGTGATGAGGAAAACGCCGTGCCCATGCCGCCAAGCTGCGCCTCAAGCCCGGTCATCAGCTTGTCAAACACCACCATCGAGCTTTCGCCCTCTTGCGGGGCAAGCGCGCGAATGGTTTCGACTACCGCCGGAACAGTGGTGGCCAGCCCGTAGAACGTACCCAGAAGCCCAAGAAAAATCAGCAGGTTAGCCAGATAGCGCGTGATATCGCGGGCCTCGTCAATGCGGGTGGCAACGGATTCGAGGATTGAGCGCGAGGATGAGGTGGCAATTTCGCGGCGCACGCCCCGCGCGCCCAGAAGGGCCGCCAAGGGCGCCAGCAGCAAGGGTGCCTTGGCCTGCGGACGGCCGGGCCGGTCCGCCGCAAAGCTTTCGATCCAGTTGACCGATTGCACCAATTGCACCACCTGCCAAAAGCAGGCCAGAATGCCGAACACAAAGACCGCAAAAATCAGCCCGTTCAGCCAGATATTGGCCGAAAAGATCGGATAGATCCGGGCATAGGCGAACCAGCCGCCCATCAGCACCAGACCCACCACGATCAGCATCATTGCAACCTGACGCACCGGCTGGGAAAACTGCGGCTCCGTCTGACGTACCGGCGCTCTCATTCCCGGCCCCTTCTGGCTTGGTCTTTTGCGGCGAGGATAGGCGGCGACGGCGGCGCTGCCAAGCCCTAACCCTTCAGCGCCGTAACCCGTGTCACCAGCCAGTCAAGTTCCGGGTCTGGCAGGCCCAGTTCATGCAGGTGACGCGCGGTATTGAACAGGTAGTCCACGTTGGGGCCACGGTCGCCGCGGGCCCGGGCGATGATCTGGGCCTGATCCTCGGGGGTCAGGCCGGCCCAATACTGTGGGTGCTGGTGGTCAATGACAAAAGTAATGGCATTAACCTGCCGCCCATCATTCAGCATGACCGGCAGGTTGCGTTCAAGATAGGCCGAGGAAATCAGCTCGCGCGCGCGCAAATAGGCCAGCACCTCGTCCTCGCTGCCGGGGGCCGCGCGAAAGGCCAAACCCGCACAGGCAGAACTGGGCACACTATCAAGCGCCAGCACCAGCCCCGGCGCAATATCCGTACCGCGATAGGTGATCGAGCGCATACAAAATGAACGCTGCCAGCCGATAAGTCGTGCGGGCAGCGCCTCGGCAGGCTGAAAGCCGGGGTTCCAGATCAGCGAGCCATAGCCGAAGATCCAAAGCGGGGTGTGGTTTGTCTGGTTCTCATTCATGGGGGCAGATAAACAGGGCACGGGAAAAATGGAAAGGGGCGCAATGCGCAAGTTGATCGGATTGGTGGTGGTGCTGCTGGCGCTGTATGGCGGCTATTGGCTGGTGGGCAGCCGGGCCGCGCTGCGCGGGGCCGAGACGGCACTGATCAACGCGCGCGCCGAAGGCTGGGGCGATGCCGAGGCGGTGCATCTGGCGGGGTTCCCCTCGCGGTTTGATCTGACCTTCACCGCGCCGATGCTGCGCCGGGCCGATGGCGCCGTGGAATGGCGCGCAGGGACGATGCAGATTTTGATGCTGAGCTACCGCCCAAACGAGGTGATCGCCTGGTTTCCGCATGAACAGGTGCTGCGCGCCGCCGGACAGGACTATGCCGTAACGGTCGAGGATATGCGCGCCAGTGCCGGGGTCAGTGCCAGCCCCGACCTGCCGCTTAGCCATGTCACGCTGGTGATCAAGACCCCGCAGATTGCGGCGCCCGATGGCAGCACCCTGGCGGCGGCTGAGGTGCGCGGGGCGATCCGGGCGGCGGGCGAACCGGGGCGCTACGATCTGGGGGTAGAGGTGATCGACCTTGACCTGCCGGGCGCGACGCTTGCCACGCTGGCAAACGGGGCGACGATCCCCCAGCGGATCGAGTGGCTGCATCTGGATGCGGCGCTAAGCTATGACCGGCCGCTGGACCGGCACACGGGGGAAACGCCGCCACGACTGCTGGCCACTGATCTGCGCGATTTTGAACTGCACTGGGGCGGGATGGCCCTGGCCGCGCAAGGCACGGTCGAGATTACCGCCACCGGCCAGCCCGAGGGGCGCATCCTGCTGCGCGCAACCGAATGGCGGCGGATGCTGGATATGGCGGTGGATGCGGGGTTGATTGCCCCGAAACTGGCCCCAACGATGCAGGCCTTAGGGGCGCAGATGGCCGCAGCCTCGGGCGGAGAGGTGTTGGAACTGCCGCTGGTCTTTGCCAATGGCCGAATGAGCCTTGGCCCCCTGCCGCTAGGCGCCGCGCCCTATTTACAGTAACCTCTGGCGCGGTAGCGGGCGACCAGACGGCTATGTTTCCGTGCCTGTCGTGGCGGGCGCGCCACGGCCAAAATCCGGCGCGGCGGTGTCTTGACCGGCCTCGATGATGCCGCGGCGGATGGCACGGGTGCGGTTGAAATAGTCATACAGCTGCTGCCCGTCGCCCATGCGAATGGCGCGTTGCAGCATGAACAGCTCTTCGGTGAAACGGCCCAGAATATCAAGCGTGGCATCCTTGTTGGTCAAGAACACGTCGCGCCACATCGTCGGATCCGAGGCGGCGATGCGGGTAAAATCGCGAAAGCCGGCGGCTGAATATTTGACAATCTCGGATTCGGTCACGCGGCGCAGATGATCCGCAACGCCCACCATCGTATAGGCGATCAGGTGCGGGGTGTGGCTGGTGACGGCCAGCACCAGGTCATGGTGCGCGGCCCCCATCTCGTCAACATTGGCGCCGATGCCTTCGCACAGCGTACGCAGCCGCGCGGTGGCGGCGGGGTCCCCGTCGGGTAGCGGGGTCAAAAGCCACCAACGGTTTTGAAACAGCGTTGCAAAACCCGCGCGCGGACCGGAATGCTCGGTCCCCGCCAAGGGGTGGCCGGGCACGAAATGCACCCCCGCAGGGATATACGGGGCGACCGCCTCGATCACCGCCTGCTTGACCGACCCCACATCGGTCACCGTGGCGCCGGGTGCAAGATTCGGGCCAATCTGCGCCGCAATTTCGGCCATGCTGCCCACCGGCACACAAAGCACCACCAGATCGGCACCCGCCACCGCCTCGGCTGCGGTTTCATAAACCCGGTCACACAGGCCGATTTCCAGCGCGACGGCCCGCGTCTCGGGGCTGCGCGCATGGCCGGTGATTTCCCCCGCCAACCCTTTCCAGCGCATCGCATGGGCCATGGACGACGCGATCAGCCCCAAACCGATCAGCGCCACGCGGTTGTAAATGGGCGCATTCATGGCGCGGCCTTACCCTGCGCCTTGAACCGGCCGATGGCATGGGCGACCCGGCGGCACGACGATTCGTCACCGACCGTGATGCGCAGACAATGGGGTAAGCCATAGCCCGAAACGCGCCGCACGATCAGCCCTTCGGCCCTGAGATAGTCGTCGCAGGCGGTTGCGTCGGCCTCATCGGCAAAGCGCGCCAGAATGAAGTTCGCGGTGGAAGTATCTGACGGAACACCCTTTTCTGCCAACGCCTCAGCCAGCCAGGCGCGCATGCGCGTATTTTCATCGCGGCATCTTGTGACGTGGTCCTGATCGCGCACAGCGGCTTCGGCGGCCTCAAGCTGGGCGTTCGACAGGTTGAACGGCCCCCTGATCCGGTTCAGCACATCAATGATTGCGCGCGGACCATAGCCCCAACCAATGCGCAAGCCCCCCAGCCCGTAGATCTTGGAAAAGGTCCGCGTCATAAAAACGTTGGGCAGACGGGTGGCCAGATCCGCGCCGCCATCATAGCCCTCGACATATTCGGCATAGGCACCATCAAGCACCAGAATGGCCTGTTTCGGCAGAGCCTTGGCCAGCCGCTCCACCTCGGCCAGGCCGATCATCGTGCCGGTCGGGTTGTTGGGGTTCGCCAGAAACACCAGTTTCGTCTTTTTGCCGCAGGCCGCCAAAATCGCGTCCACATCGGTTGTGCGTTCACGTTCAGGCACCGCAACAGGCGCAGCCCCGGCCGCCATCGCGGATATCCGGTACATCAGAAAACCGTGTTCGGTAAACACTACCTCATCGCGCGGCCCGGCATAGGCCTGACACAGGAAATGGATGATCTCATCGCTTCCGACACCGCAGATAATCCGCGCCGGGTCTAGCCCGTGCGCCTCGCCAATCGCGTCGCGCAGTGCGGCATGATCAGTGTTGGGGTAGCGGTTCAGCCGGTGAACCGCGCGGGAGAACGCCTCCTTGGCGCGGTCTGACGGGCCGAAGGGATTTTCGTTCGACGACAGTTTCACCGCATCGGTCAGCCCCGCCACATGGGCCGCCCCGCCCTCATATAGCGCGATATCCATGATGCCCGGCTGCGGCTTGATATAGTCTGACATACGAAAACTCCCCGTCTGAAAAGACTTCTAGCGGGCGCAAGAGGCCATTGCCAGCGGGATATTGCCGATAGGGGCCATGAAAAAACAGACCTGTCGCGCGGCCAGCCTCTTACAATAAATGATGCACAAATTTCTGAGGTTGGCCAACTTTATTCCTGACTACGCAGGATGCAGCGGATTCACAGCGGTTTTCACTGAACGATCTCTCGAAAATATCTTCGACAGGCCCCAAGCGGCATTTGCCACACCCCTGTCGTGGGATCGACATCAACTTCTGTCGCAATCCGCGATGCGGCCTTTTTATGGTGCCGCACGGCAAGGTTATTGGATCTGTATCCGATAAATCCTAAGCTTGCGGTGCGTGCGGCCATCATTCGATCATTAAGAAAAATCGCGCCATCGTTCAAGAATACGAACGACTACGCAAGCAATATAAAGAGGCATTCCCAAGGACGCTTGCTAGAACTCTGATTGCGGAAATCACGGCAAGGCACGCGATATACATCCAAGCCTCTATCGTAAGTCCGGCAAGACGGCGAACGGCGCGCAACGATGGAACAGCAAAGCCTGTATGAAGTCCTACTCGGTCGGGTCGAGCATCCGAAGACAGAAACGTAGCCACAACAGCCGCGACATACTCTGGCAACTGACGAACGGGACACCGATCTCGAAGATTTGCGATTTTACAAAGATGTCTGCACGCGATGTCTATGCGAAAATTGACTTCATCTACGAACAGGTCATCGACTTCACCGCGAGGCGAGAAAAGATGTTTGTCGGCGTTGATTGGGAAACCGTTGGTCGTCACCTTGCCACCGATTCCCAAGCCTTACATCTCAACTGGCTCAACAAGCGCACCAGGGCGCAGATTGCTGCACAACACCTATGCACCGCGTACGCAAACAGCGGATACATAATGGCCGCTGCGTGTTTCGCGTGATGGTGGGCGCTAATTTCACGGGATCGTGGGCAGTCATT
>NZ_JBLJBV010000047.1:0-3135 GCF_047638075.1 Phaeovulum sp. | reverse complement strand
TGTTGAACCCTACGCCTACCTGCGCGAAACCCTGACCGCCATCGCGGGCAGCCATTCCGCGCCGCGCATCGACGACCTCATGCCCCGGGCCTTCCAAAAACCGTCAAGCTGAAAGCCCGGCGGAGGTCTCGCACCGCTTACGCTCTTACTGAAAATTAGCGAGGCTTAGATCTCGGAATACTCCAACACAATCTCCTCGTTGCTGCCGTCCGTGCGGCCCGCAGCATTGGTATGAATGGGCTCCGAGCGGAGCAACAGAGTTTAGGGGCATGTCTTTTTTTTGGCAAAAATACTCCCGCCGGAGGCTCCGACATATCCGTAGCGCAAACGTCACATTTGAATGCCTCCGGCGGGAGTATTTTCCCAAAAAAAAGCCCATCAATCACACCGCCTGCCAGATTAGCCGCAATGAGATCAGCAAGAGCGCCCAGATCACAACCCGAAAGAACAGGGCTTGTGGCATGACCCGTACCAACCAGACACCCGCCAGCACTGCCAACGCTGCGGGCAATATCAGCACCGACGCAACACCCAAGCTATTGGAGGTCAATTGACCCAGCGCATAATAAGGGATGAGTTTCGCGGCGTTGACGAAGGCAAACAGGATGGTTGAGGTGCCGGAAAAACGTGTTTTCGACATACCAAGAGGAAGCGCATAGACCTGCCAGGGCGGCCCCCCCGAATGGCTTACAAAGCTGGTGAAGCCCGCGACGGCGCCCCAAAACAGCCCCGGCACGACGCGGGGAGGGCGCGGCGCGACCACCACCGGATGGCGAAATATTGCGTTCAGCGCGAAACTCGTGCCAATCAGGCCGACCAGAACCGCCACCGCGCTTTCGGGCACAAGAGAGGCCGTCGCCCACCCGAAGCCGACCCCGATCAGCGCTGCCGGGGCGACGATCGCCAGCACCCTGCGATCAAAATCCTTGCGCCAGGCCCACAGCCCGACCATGTCCGAAGCGACATAGACCGGCAGCAATAAGCCCGCCGCCTGCACGGGGTTCATCACCTGTGCCAGAAGCGGCACCGCAAGACTGGAAATCACCGGCAGCCCGCCTTTCGACAAACCCACCGATATCGCTGCGGATACTGCCAACACCCACCCCAGCACATCAAGTTCCATTGAATCTCCGCCCAAAGAATCAGCCCCGCGTACGGCTCGCCGCCAGTGGTAAAAGCGGGTTGGGATTTTTACCACTCTTGGGTTTGCGTGTCCTTTTTCGCGGACGTCACACGGTGTTTCGGTGTACAATGGCATACATTCGCTGCTTTCCCCGCCATCTTTCTGTGCGTGCCCTTGCCAGAAGCGTCACGAAGGTCTAACCCCTGCCCCGTCAGTTCGACCCATCCACCCTGGACTTCGGAGGTATTCATGGCCCGACCCAAGATCGCCCTTATCGGCGCCGGTCAGATCGGCGGCACGCTCGCCCATCTCGCCGCGATCAAAGAACTTGGCGATATCATTTTGTTCGATATCGCTGAAGGCACGCCGCAGGGCAAAGCCCTCGACATCGCGGAATCCGGTCCATCCGAGGGCTTTGATGCCGCTTTGAAAGGCACCAACGAATATGCCGGTATCGCTGGCGCCGATGTGTGCATCGTTACTGCAGGTGTGCCGCGCAAGCCCGGCATGAGCCGTGACGATTTGCTGGGGATCAACCTCAAGGTGATGAAATCGGTCGGTGAGGGCATTGCCAAACACGCCCCCAACGCCTTTGTGATCTGCATTACCAATCCGCTGGATGCGATGGTCTGGGCGCTGCGCGAATTTTCGGGCCTGCCGCATGAAAAGGTTGTGGGTATGGCTGGTGTGCTGGATAGCGCCCGGTTCCGCCACTTCCTGTCGCTTGAATTCAACGTCTCGATGCGTGATGTCACCGCGTTCGTGCTGGGCGGTCATGGCGACACTATGGTGCCGCTGGTTCGCTATTCCGCCGTTGGCGGCGTGCCGCTGCCCGACCTGGTGGCGATGGGCTGGACGACCCAGGAAAAGCTGGATGCGATTGTGCAGCGCACCCGCGATGGCGGCGCTGAAATCGTGGGCCTGCTGAAGACCGGTTCGGCCTTCTACGCCCCCGCCACTTCTGCGATCGAGATGGCCGAGGCCTACCTCAAGGATCAAAAACGCCTGCTGCCCTGCGCCGCCTGGGTGAAAGGCGCGCTGGGTCTGGACGGGATGTATGTTGGCGTTCCGACCGTGATTGGCGCCGCCGGTATCGAACGTGTGGTCGATATCAAGCTCAATCGCGACGAACAGGCGATGTTCGACAAGTCGGTTGAGGCCGTTAAAGGCCTTGTGGCTGCATGTAAAACCATTGATCCCTCTCTGGCATAAGCGCCACAAGATGGCTACCATAAGGGCGCGCCCAACCGGCGCGCCCTTTGTTTTTACAGGAGGTCCGATGCCCCGGCTAATTCCGATCCTGCCGCTCATCTTTTGCGCGTTTGCCCTACCTGTCGCCGCTCAGACACCTGACGTGTCAGCACCTTCGCAGGCCATTTCACCGTCTTCGGTTCCCGCAACGCAACCATTGCCTGACATGACCCTGTCGGCGGAAATCGGCGCCAATGGCATTGGCCCTACGGCCACGCGGCTCGCCGCCTTGCCCGCGCCAAAGCCAGATGAGATCTTTGCGCTTGCCGCCCTGCGCTTTCTGGACGGCATCGAATCTGCGGTGCAGTTGCGGTGGCGGGTCGGCCTTTCGGAAAACTTTCAGGGCCTGCCCGTTTTGCGGCTGCCGATCCCTGAAAACCCCGCCCCCGTGCCCTTTGATCCCGCCATGATCACCACGCTTTTCACCGAAATTGCCGCGGGAATGGACGGCGCGCGCGCCTCATTGGCCAAGTTACCCGCCGATGCGGAGTTTGGCCTGGACATCGCCCTTTCAGACCTTTGGTTCGACATCGACGGTGATGGGGTGCGCACCTCTGGTGAAGGTCTGGCGGACATCGCCGGCCCTGCCCTTCTTGGCTGGCAGTGGCAGGACCGCGATACCGCAGCCCCTCTTCCGGTTGTGCGGTTTGATACTGCCGATGCCGCCTGGCTTTCTGCCTATACGCATTTTCTGTCTGGCGTGTCGCAGACCGTTCTGGCCTATGACCCAACCACCGCCATTGCCCGTGTGCTTGACGCGC
>NZ_JBLJBV010000046.1:0-22090 GCF_047638075.1 Phaeovulum sp. | reverse complement strand
TTCCCCCATTGTTCTTATAAAAGCCCAAATATGCAGCTTCGGGCCAGCTAGGCCTACACCGTCTCGAAAACCGCCGATTGGCTGCCCAAGGGCGTCACCCTGATCCCCGAGGCGGCGGCGGCCATCGACCCGGTGGCAAAGAAGGTTGAAACCGCAGGCGGGCAAAGCCTGAGCTATGACTTTTTGATCGTCGCCCCCGGTCTGGTGCTGGATCATGACGCGATCGAGGGGTTTTCGCTGGATCTGGTGGGCACCAACGGCATTGGCGCGCTATATGCCGGGCCGGATTATGCCGCGCGTACCTGGACTGCGGCGCAGAAATTCACCCAAGAGGGCGGCGTTGGCCTGATGACCCGCCCCGCGACCGAGATGAAATGCGCCGGCGCACCGCTGAAACACGCCTTCCTGATAGACGATATCGCCAGCCGGACCGTTGGCCGGGGCAAGTTTGAAATGACCTATGCCGCGCACGATGGCGCCCTGTTCGGGGTGCCGATCGTGTCTGAAAAGGTGCGGATGCTGTTTGGTGACCGTGGTATTGCGCCCGTCTACAACCATGTGCTGAAGGCGATTGACCCGGGCAAACGCATCGCCACCTTCACCACCCCCGATGGTGATACGGAATTGGGCTATGACTATATCCATATCGTGCCGCCACAGCGCGCGCCCGATGTCATCCGCCAGTCTGGCCTGTCCTGGGCCGACAAATGGGTTGATCAGGGCTGGGTCGAATGTGACATGAAAACCCTGCGCCATCTGCGCCACCCCGAAGTCTTTGCGCTTGGCGATGTGGCGGGCGTGCCAAAGGGCAAAACCGCCGCCTCGGTCAAATGGCAGGTGCCGGTGGTCGAGGATCATCTGATCGCCGCCATTATGGGCCGCGAGGGAACCGAAATCTATGACGGTTACACCTCGTGCCCGCTGATCACCCGTGTTGGTCGCGCGATGCTGGTCGAGTTTGATTACCACAACAACCTGACCCCCTCGTTTCCCGGCATCATCGCGCCGCTGGAAGAGCTGTGGATCAGCTGGCTGATGAAAGAGGTGGCGCTGAAAGCCACCTACAACGCGATGCTGCGCGGCAAAGCCTGAGGAGGGCGACATGAAGGATTTGACCTTTGAAACCCTGTGGGCCGTGTTCGAGGAAATCTTTGGGCGCGGGCTGTTTTGGGCCCTGGTGGCGGCTGCCGTTCTGGTGACGGTGGCCTATGTCTATGTGCTGATCCGGGATCGGGCGGTGTCGATGCGGAAATTCCTGTTGGCGCAGCTTTCAATGCCGTTTGGTGCGGTTGGGGCGGTGTTGTTCGTGCAGACGATGACCCATTCGGGGTTCAGCGATATTGGCGGGCCTATCGACGTGATCGTGCTTTTGGGGGTTGCAGCAATGGGGGCAATCGGCATCGCCATTCTGGCCTATACCGCACAGTCGCTGGTCCACCCCCCGCAAGACGAGGATTAAGGTCTGGCATCGGCGCCCCCCGGTATTTTTGCGCCGGGGGGGCAGCACTATGACGCCTTGATTGGCCATTCCCCTGCAAGGCTTTCTGCCAACTGTCGCTGGTGAAAGCTCAGGTCGGATTCATCGGGCCGCGGGCCACGGCCCAAGGCGCGGGCCAGCGCGAAAAACCCTTGGCCGGGCTGTTTTGCAGACCCCCGGCCCACCACGCGCGCGGCAATGAACGGGCGGTTGGCGCCCCTGTCTTCGTGCATCGTCGTTTCCAGCGCGCCGGTAACCTTGCGGATCGAGCCGGGGGCATACATGCCAAGGCCCCGCGCCAATGCGCCATAGGTGATTGGCAGCTTTTCCGGCGCCAATGCCTCCAGATAGCGGCGGACACGTTTGGGTAGCGTGCTGTTTTTGATCTCGGCGGCCGATAGCGCGCGGGGGGGCGGTATTTCGCGCGCGCTGCCATCGGGCAGCACCTCGGCCGCCCAGGCGCGCGTCGCGCTGCGCACCGTCACGCGGGTTTTTTCAGAGGCGGAATCGGGTGCTTTTTCACTGGTAATCACGATGTCACCCCGCGCCAGCCCCGCCTCCAATGCGTCCGCGTCCAGCCCCAGCTTTGGGGCCAGATAATCGGGGTCGATGATCATCTGCCCCTCTTCCCAGCCAATCGCCTCCGGCGGAACCGGCCGCGAAAACGAGGGGCTCTGCCCCGGTTCGCCCCGGTAAAAGGGGTTTGTGCCGGTCGCGTGGTCGGTCACATCAACGATTTCACGGATTGCGGGCAAGGCCGCGCGCAGCATCGTTTCAACCCCGTTTCTAAGCGTCATCGCTGAGGCCGCGCAGCCCTGACAGCCCCCGGACATGCGCAGATAAACGGTGCCGCCCTCAACGCCTTCGGCGGTGATGCGGCCGCCATGGCTGGCGATGGCGGGGTTTGCCTTGTTGTCCAGCAGTTCGGTCACCGCCGCCAAAAGGGCCTCGTCACTGCCCTCGGCGGGCGCGGTCGTGGACGCCATGCCCAACGGGTGGTCGGTGCTGTCCAGAACCAGGCGGATCGCGGCCGCAATCGGTGCTTTCAGGGCCTGCCAATCGCTTTCAGGCGCGCGCGTGACAAGGATCGTCGCGTCAGAGACCTGCACCTTGCGCACACCCTCAATGGCAAACAGCGCCTGCGCCAAGGGGGCGTCACCCGCCCCGCTGTCAAACCCCGCCGATTGCCCCGCCTGTACGGCGGCGTCCAGAATGAAGCGCATCGTTTGCGGATCGCGCGGCGATGCCTGCGCCTGGATGCGCCGGGGGGTGGTGGTTTCAGACATCCTCGGCCTCGGCGGTTTCAATCTCGCGCAGGGCGGGGAAGGTGTAGATGCCTGAATGGTGGCCATCGCTGAACGCCACGCCAATCGCATAGTTGCCCACGCTCCAGATCCGGGTCGGCGCAACATCCAGCGGCACGGCGGCGGGGTTCAGGATCCGCTTGCCGGTCATCTCATCGCGGCAGGCCGCACAACGGCACGACAGGCGCAGATCGCGCGGGTCGATCTTTTGCAGCCGATCCCCTGACCAAAGGACGCTTAGCCCGGTGGCGTCATAATCCAGCGCCAAGGGCCGCTCGGAGGTGACGCCCGGCGCGGGGGTTGCGGGCGTGGGCCGGCCGATACCTTCCGTGATGTGCCAGTCAAACGGCACCGGTAGCCCGCTGGCCTGCCCCAGATCCCCCATCAGCGCATCGGCTATGGCACCATAAGCCTTGGCGGCGGGGCTGTCGGGGGCGGTAATCACCACCGGTACCCCAC
Source organism: Phaeovulum sp. (assembly GCF_047638075.1). Taxonomy (NCBI): domain Bacteria; kingdom Pseudomonadati; phylum Pseudomonadota; class Alphaproteobacteria; order Rhodobacterales; family Paracoccaceae; genus Phaeovulum; species Phaeovulum sp. Next base: position 18,850 of record NZ_JBLJBV010000046.1, on the reverse strand, counting down.
TATCGCCGCTGTCCACAATCGAGGGGTCCAGCGGCACCGCGCCCAGAAACGGCACACCCAGGCTTTCAGCGATATTGCGGCCGCCGCCCTGATGGAAAATATGCGTGACCTCACCGCATGAAGGGCAGGTAAAGCCGCTCATATTCTCAACAATGCCAAGGATCGGCACCTTCACCTGTTCCAGCATCCGCAGACCGCGCCGCGCGATCTTCAGGCTGACGTCCTGCGGCGTGCTGACCACGACCGCGCCGGTCAACGGAAACGTTTGCGCCAGCGTCAATTGCGTGTCGCCCGTGCCCGGCGGCAGGTCCAGAAACAGCACATCCAACTGCCCCCAGTTTACTTGCGTCACGAACATCTGCAGGTATTTCGTCACCATCGGGCCGCGCAGCACGGCGGGCTTGTCATCGCCGGTCAGCATGCCCATGGAAATCACCTTGACGCCATGCGCCTCGGCGGGGGTCACCTTTTTGTCGGGCGACATGGCGGGGGGCTGATTGCCCGGAATACCCAGCATGCCCGGGATCGAGGGGCCATAAAGGTCGGCATCAACCAGGCCGACGCGCAACCCCCGCTGCGCCAGCATCACGGCAAGGTTGGCTGTCACCGTGGACTTGCCAACCCCGCCCTTGCCGCTGCTGATGGCGATAAGGCGGCCAAGATGCGCCAGTGGCCCGGCTGAGGGGCCTGCGGATTGCGGGTTGCGGGTGGTCACGGGGTCAACTCCTGTTATTTCAACGCGGCTTTCGGGGATAGGTGTTACCTTTTGGCCGCTGATACAAGGTGGCCACCCGGCTTCTGGCTTTTAGCGGTAGCCAATATTCATCACATAATCGCGTAACAGCTCTTCTTCCTGGCGCACCTCTTGCAGCAAAAGTTGAAGCGCATCGCGCGCATTCAAAACGCCAATCGGCAGACCCGAGGCATCGACAACCGGAAGGTTCTTGAACCCGCGGGTTTTCATCGCGGTCCAGGCGTCATGAAGCCAATGCTCGGCGCGGGCCGAAGTCACATCGCGCGTCATCGCGTTGGCCACAGGGGCGGTGCAGTTTGCGCCGACGCAGCGCCCGGTCTGGCGCACCACGTCGGTCTTGGTCACTACCCCGGCCAACCGGCCGTCAGCCTCGCAGACCAGCACCAAATCACAGGCGCCATCAAGAACCCGGGCCGCCTGCAATAGGGTGGCGCTGACGTCGATGCAAACCATCCGATCGCGGGCCTTTGGCAAAAGTCGTTCTACTAGCATGACGTCGCCCCTTTTATGTGCCCTGCCGGCAGGCCATACCCCACGCAGCAAGCAAGCGTTTCTATGCAAGATCAGCGTATCGGGATTGTTGATACTTTGGTCGGGGGAACATTATGTCTCATATGATCCCTCTGGTGCTGCATGCTACACCCTCTACTGACACAGGTTTCATCACACGGGCGAACATATCAAACACTAATCGGCATTTCAAATACCAATTAAGCGCAATCCCTTTGAATAAGATTATGCAAGACCAAAAAGCGGCCCTTTGCAAGGGGCTTGACGGCGCCTAGCATGTGATGACCCCCTTAGACGCAGGAAATGAGATGAACCGCAAAGCTCAGATCAATATATGGTATGTTTTCATCGCCATCATGGGCGTATTTCTGCTGCGTGATCTATGGGTCCAAAGCCAGACCATCGAGGCCATTCCCTACAGTCAGTTCGAATCCTACCTGGATAAGGGCGTGATCAAGGACGCGACCATCGGTGCCAATACTATTCGCGGAACGTTCACCGAACCGCAGGACGGCAAGACGGGGTTTGTCACCACGCCAGTCGCCCCCGAACTATCAAAGCAACTGAATGACGCGGGGATTACCTATACCGGGGCGGTTGAAAACACCTGGTTCACAACGCTGCTGTCGTGGGTGCTGCCGATGCTGCTGTTCGTCGGCATCTGGATGTTCCTGATCCGCCGGATGGCCGACAAACAGGGCATGGGCGGGTTCATGTCCGTCGGCAAAAGCAAGGCCAAGATCTATGTCGAAAGCGATACCAAGGTCACGTTCGAGGATGTCGCGGGCGTGGATGAGGCCAAGGCCGAATTGCAAGAGGTCATCGACTTTCTAAAGAACCCGCGGGAATATGGCAGCCTTGGCGCGCGGATGCCGAAGGGTATTTTGCTGGTCGGTCCGCCGGGCACCGGCAAGACCTTGTTGGCGCGCGCGGTCGCAGGCCAGGCAGAGGTGCCGTTCTTTTCCATTTCCGGCTCTGAATTTGTCGAAATGTTCGTCGGTGTTGGCGCGGCCCGCGTGCGCGATCTGTTTGAACAGGCCCGCAAATCTGCCCCGGCCATCATCTTTATCGACGAATTGGACGCGCTTGGCCGCGCGCGCAACGCCGGCACGATGCACGGTAGCAATGATGAACGCGAGCAGACGCTGAACCAGCTATTGTCCGAACTGGACGGGTTCGACCCGTCAGAGGGTGTCGTTTTGCTGGCCGCGACCAACCGGCCCGAAATTCTGGACCCGGCCCTTTTGCGGGCGGGCCGGTTTGACCGTCAGGTGCTGGTCGACCGCCCTGACCGCGCCGGGCGGGTGCAGATATTAAAGGTCCATATCAAAAAGGTGGCACTGGCCAAGGATGTGGATCTGGATCAGGTGGCCGCCATTACCACCGGCTTTTCGGGGGCGGACCTTGCCAATCTGGTCAATGAGGCGGCGCTTTTGGCGACAAGGCGCCGCGCCTCTGCGGTGGCGATGGAAGATTTCAACAACGCGATCCTGCGCATCGTCGCCGGGCTGGAAAAGCGCAACCGCCTGATCAACCCGAAAGAGCGCAAGATCGTCGCGTTTCACGAAATGGGGCATGCGCTTGTCAGTATGGCCCTGCCGGGGGTCGATACGGTGCACAAAGTCTCGATCATTCCGCGCGGGGTCGGGGCGTTGGGCTATACGATCCAGCGCCCGACCGAGGACCGCTTTTTGATGACGGAAAGCGAACTTCGCGACAAGATCGCGGTGCTGATGGGTGGGCGCGCGGCCGAGCAGCTGGCCTTTGGCCATGTGTCCACGGGCGCCGCAGATGACCTTGCCCGCGCAACCGATATCGCGCGATCCATGGTGGCGCGTTACGGGATGGATGCCAATCTGGGAAGCGTCAGCTATGACAGCGACAGGCCCGGCTTTTTGGGGGACACCACGCCCCGCTATCTGGAGCGCAGCTATAGCGAGGCCACGGCCGAGGCGATGGACACCGCCGTGCGCTGCATCCTGCACGAGGTTTCAAACGAGGCGCTGGCAATCCTGACCGCCAACCGCGACATCCTTGAGCGCAGCGCCGCCCGGTTGCTGGACCTTGAGACATTGGACGCAACGGCCCTGCGTGAGGTGGCCACAGGGCTGCGCCACCCCGACAAACCCGCGCCCGCGCCCACACCGGCGGTGAACCGCTGAAACGACTGGGTTGCAGGGTCTTTCACCCCCATTCTTGACCCTGATCAATACGCCCGGGCCAAGATAGTGTCACTGATGCGCGGCCTATTCATTTACGTCCGCCGTATGGAGCTATTGAATGAAATATATTCGCCCCTTGGTGACAGCTATTGTGCTATTGGCTGCCATTGCCGCAATCGGCTGGTACGTCTGGGATCAAAAGACAGGCACCCTGCCGGAAGGTTTTGCCACCGGTAATGGCCGGATCGAGGCCGACCAGATCGACATTGCCACCAGAATGCCCGGACGCGTTGCCGAAATCCGCGCGAGCGAGGGTGAATTGGTGCAGCCCGGCCAAATCCTCGCCGTGATGGACACCCGCGAGCTGACCGCGCAGATGGCGCGCGCCAAGGCCGACGCCGCCCGTGCCACCAGCCAGGTCGCAGAGGTCCACGCCTTTATCGCGCAGCGCCGCGCCGAACAGCAACAGGCGGAGGATGAATTTACCCGCGCCAGCCAGTTGGCCGAACGGGGTGCCACCTCTCAATCGGTCGCGGACCAGAAACAGACCGCTCTGACCACCGCCAAGGCATCCCTGAATGCCGCCCTTGCCCAGCTAAGCACCGCCGAACGCGGGGTAGACGCGGCAAACGCGCTGGTCGCGCAATACGAGGCACAGATAGCCGACGCCACCCTGACCGCGCCGGTTCTGGGCCGCATCCTTTACCGTTTGGCGCAACCCGGCGAGGTTTTGGGCGGGGGCGGCAAGGTCATCACGCTGCTGGATCTATCGCAGGTCTATATGGAAATGTTCCTGCCCGCCGATCAGGCCATGCGCACCGGCCTTGGCGCCGAAGCGCGGATCAAACTTGACAGCATTCCCTATGCCATTCCCGCCTATGTCAGTTTTGTGTCGCCCGAGGCGCAGTTTACCCCCAAACAGGTGGAAACCGCCGCAGAGCGTGAAAAACTGATGTTCCGCGTCAAGGTGCGCCTGCCCGAAGAACTGGTCAGGGCCAATATTGAACAGGTCAAGACCGGGTTGCGGGGGGTTGCCTATATCCGCCTTGCGGGCGCCGAAGACCTGGCCTGGCCCCCCGAATTCGTGGGGCAACCGCTGCCTGCCGATGTGCCTGGGGGCAACTAAGCGATGGACAGCCCCGGCGTTGCCCATGTTGCGAAGCTGACACACCACTATGGCAAGGTTACCGCGCTGCGCGATGTAACGCTGGACCTGCCCGCGGGCCGGATGCTGGGCCTGATTGGGCCGGATGGCGTGGGCAAATCAACGCTGTTGGGCCTGTTGGCGGGCGCGCGCATCATCCAGTCCGGAACGGTTGAGGTGTTTGGCGGCGATATGCGCGCGCACCAGCACCGCAACGCGGTATTCAACCGCATCGCCTATATGCCGCAAGGGCTGGGCAAAAACCTCTACCAGGAACTAAGCGCGTTTGAGAACCTCGATTTTTTCGGCCGCCTGTTTGGCCATGACACTGCCGAACGGCGGCGGCGCATCGACCGGCTGGCACGGGCCACGGGGTTGGATCCGTTTCTCGACCGGCCCGCAGGCAAACTTTCTGGCGGCATGAAGCAAAAGCTGGGCCTGTGTTGCGCGTTGATCCATGACCCTGATTTTTTGATCCTGGATGAGCCGACAACCGGCGTTGACCCGCTGTCGCGTAATCAATTTTGGGATCTGCTTGATGAAATCCGCGAGGATCGCCCCTCAATGAGCGTGCTGGTTTCAACCGCCTATATGGAAGAGGCCGAACGCTTTGACTGGCTGGCGGCGATGGACGCGGGGCGAATTCTGGCAACCGGCACGCCCGATGCGCTACGCGCCCAAACCCAAACCGACACGCTGGAAGAAACGTTCGTGGCTTTGTTGCCCGCTGAAAAGCAGCGCCAATCCACCCCGATCGCGATGGGGGCGCTAGAGGCGCAGGCGGGCGGCCCGGCAATTGTCGCCAAGGGTCTAACCCGGCGGTTTGGCGACTTTACCGCCGTGCATGACGTAAGTTTTGAGATCCAGCGGGGTGAGATTTTCGGCTTTCTAGGCTCTAACGGCTGCGGCAAGACCACAACGATGAAGATGCTGACCGGCCTTTTGCCCCCGTCAGAGGGCGAGGCGTGGCTGTTTGGCCAAAAGGCAGACGCCCACAATATCGAAACCCGGCGGCGCGTTGGCTTCATGTCGCAGAGCTTTTCGCTTTATGGCGAACTGACCGTGCGTCAAAACCTTGATCTGCACGCGCGTCTGTTTCATCTGCCGCATAAGACGATCGCCCCCCGCATTGATGAATTGCTGGCCGATTTCGACCTTGGCCCCCATGCGGATGCCTTCGCCGCTGAACTGCCGCTTGGCCTGCGGCAACGGCTGTCGCTGGCCTGCGCGATCATCCATCGCCCGGACATGCTGATTTTGGATGAACCTACATCCGGCGTTGACCCGGTGGCGCGCGACGAGCTGTGGGATATGCTGGCGGCATTATCGCGCAACGATCATGTGACAATCTTCATCTCAACCCATTTCATGGACGAAGCGATGCGCTGCGACCGCATATCGCTGATGCATGCGGGTAAGGTGCTGGTCTATGACACGCCACAGAATCTGGCAAAAGAGGGTGGCTCGGGGTCGCTTAACGAAACCTTCATCCGCTATATCCAGGCCGCTATTGGCGAACCAGAACCCACCGCGCCGCTACGCGCGCTGACCACCGCACCGGCCGCGCGCCAACACAGCCCCGGCCTGACCCGCCTCTTGGCGGTCAGTCGCCGCGAGTCGCTTGAGGTGATGCGCGACCCGGTGCGGCTGGCCTTTGCGTTTTTGGGCAGCATGTTCATGATGCTGATGCTTGCCTATGGCATCTCGATGGATGTCACCGGGCTGAAATTTGCCGCCTTCGATCTGGACCGAACCCCCGAAAGCCGCGCCTATCTGGCAAATTTCACCGGCTCGACCTATTTCGACGAGGTGCCCGAAGTCGCCAGCGCCGAAGAATTGCAGCGCCGCATGGTTGCGGGCGAAATCATGCTGGCAATGGAAATTCCCGCAGGCTTTGGCCGCGCCGTTACCACCGGCCAGCCGACCAGCGTGGCGGCATGGATTGACGGGGCCGCCCCATCGCGTGCCGCAACGATCGAGGGCTATGTGCAAGGCGCGCATGGCGCCTTTTTGACCAGTCGCGCCACGGCGGCCGGCATGGCGGGCCTGGCGCGACCCACCATCAACATCGAACCACGTTACCGCTATAACCCCAGCTTTGAATCGCTGCCAGCCATCGTCCCGTCGGTGCCTGCAATCCTCTTGATGCTGTTTCCCGCCATTCTGATGGCGGTCAGCGTCAGCCGCGAACGCGAAATCGGCACCATTACCAATTTCTACGTCACCCCCACCAGCAAACTGGAATTTTTGCTGGGCAAGCAACTGCCCTACATTGCCATCGGATTTTTGAACTGGCTGATGCTGACCGGCATGGCGGTGTTTCTGTTTGGCGTGCCTTTGAAAGGCTCTGTGCTGGCGCTGTCGTTGGGGGCGGTGGCCTATGTGGCGGCGGCAACCGGGTTTGGCCTGATCATTGCGGTGTTCGTGCGCAGCCAGGTGGCGGCGGTCTTTGCAACATCGGTGCTGGTGATGATGCCGACGGTGCAGTTTTCGGGTCTGATACAGCCGGTTTCTACGCTTGAGGGGGCCGGGCGGATCTTGGGGCAGATGTGGCCCACCAACTATTTCATGCAAATGAGCGTGGGGGCCTTCAGCAAGGGGCTTGATCTTGCGCAGCTTGCCGCCAACATCGGGCTGCTGGCAATCTTTGCGCCGGTCTTTGTCACCGTGGCGGTCCTGTTCATGAAAAAGCAGGAGGCGTAGGCCATGCAGCGCATCGCCAATATCTTCTGGCTGATGATGAAAGAGTTCCGCACCCTGTGGCGCGAAGCAATTTTGCTGCTGCTGGTGCTGTATTCCTTTGGGCCGGGCCTTTATATCGAAAGCTCGGGGGCGGGCGACATGCTGAACAAGGCATCGGTCACCTTCGTGGACGAAGACCGATCCGCCCTCAGCCGCGCGCTGCAAACCGCCCTTTTGATGCCGCGCTACCTGCCCCCGCTACAGGCCAGCGCAGATCAGATCGACCGGATGATGGATTGGGGCGAGACGATTTTCGTGGTCGTGATCCCGGCAGGATTTGAGGCGGATGTGCGCGCCGGGCGCACACCGTCGTTGCAAATCAACATCGACGCCACAAAAACGACGGCCGCAGCCGTGGGCACCGGCTATCTGACCGCCACCTTCAACGAAGAGGTGATGCGTTTTGCCGCCGGTCAGAACATCGTTCAGGCGTCACCCATTGATCTGGTGTTGCGCCGGTCTTTCAACCCGGCCGGCAATGAGGTGTGGTTGCGGTCAATCGCGGCGCTGTTGAACTGGCTGTCGATGCTGGCCATTTCCCTGGCCGGTGCCGCGCTGATCCGCGAACGCGAACATGGCACCATCGAACATCTGCTGCTGATGCCCGTCACCGCAATCGAGATTGCTTTTTCCAAGATATTCGCCAATGCGCTGGTAATCTTTGTTGCCTTCGTGTTTTCCCTTTTCATCGTGGTCGAGGGCGCGCTGGAGGTGCCCTTTGCGGGGTCCGAAGGTTTGTTGCTGGCGGGCACTGCGGTCTATCTGTTCGCGGCCGCTGCCATCGGGGCGTTGCTTGGGATTCTTGCGCGAAGCATGGCGCAGTTTGCGCTGCTTTTGATGCTGTTGATGATGCCGATCATGATTCTGTCGGGGGGCATGACACCCGTTGAAAGCCAGCCGTTATGGCTGCAACCGATCACCTGGCTGCTACCTTCACGCCACTATATGGAGTTCGCCACCGCCATCACCTATCGCGGGGCCGATTTCAGCGTTGTCTGGCCCGAATTCCTGTGGACATTTCTGCTGGGGGCGGCGTTCCTTGCGGTTAGCCTGATCCTGTTTCGCAGGTCTGTCGCGGGGGGCTAAGTCGCGTCAGCGCCCTGAAAATCCTCATCCGACAGGATGCGCGCCTTATCGTCGGGGCGGCTGAAATCAACATGCACAATTCGCCTTGTCGTGCTGCCGGGGGTTACGCGGCGAAATCTGAATTCCTTATCGGTAATCTGCCCCGGCACCATCACCCAGCGCGAGATACTGGCCGTAAGCCCCCGATAAGGCGCGATGATGTCGATCAGCCAAAGCCGGTCGCCCGATTTCCAGTCCTGGGAGGCCAACACTTCACCCGCCACATATTTTTGCTCGGCCTCGGCGCTTAACCACGCCCAGGTCAAAAGGCCGCGCGGCACGCCGTCGAACCGGAAAATTCGATACTGGTTCAGTTCGATCGGCGGCTCAAACGCCGATCGCAGGTTTGCCACACTCATCCGCGCATGCCAGTGGCTGCGAAAGGCGAGGAACAGAAAATCGCCATAGACCCGCAACTTGGCCTCTGATGGTGCCTCGATCTGCGGTAGGGGTTTACCACTGTTGTCAACCAGCGTGGTCAATGCAAAAGCCTCGATCTTAGAACAACCGCCTCGGATGGGCGGACCGATGGGCGCGCAGAATACCCGAAACCCGCAGGGTTAGCCAATAGATCCGGGAAAATCGCCGTCAATTCGTCAAGAACGGCGGTGTTGAGTTCATCCAGAACGTAATCGCCGGGAAAGAAGCTTTCGGTTGGGGCGCCGTTGGTCATCATGATTTCGTGGCGGTCGAAAAGCACATGGAAATATTCGACATCGTCAATATCGCGGGCAACCCGAATATCAATGTCGTTCACCAGACTTTTCGCCGGAACCAGAATTTCCGGCGCGCCAAAATAAAGCTCCGCCTTCCACCCCGACAGCAATACCCGGTGTTGCGGTGACACGATCAGATCGCGCACGGGGCTATCCGGGCCCAGGGCCCCTTTGCCAATGCGTATCGGGCGCAGCGCCGGCGCGTGGTCCAGATCGCTGCGGCCCAGTTTACGCGACCCGATCCAGCGGATTGGCTGATAGCCAGAATCAAGCGTCAAGACCTGATCACCGGGTTCAAGTTCCTCAACCGCAACTTCGCCGTGCGCGGTTTTGATCAGCGTCCCGCGCTGCACACAGATCGCGATATTGATCTGGACCTTGTCGGGATCTGATTTGTTACCGCTGTAGCCGGTCACGGTGAAGCTAATAACCTGATCGGACCCCGATGCAATCACCGCCGCCTTATCTATGGTAAAGGTGAATTTGCCCGTCGTCGTGTTATAGCTGAGGCTGCCGTAGGCGGATGTATTAAGCGCTGTAAACGTGTATCCGTCCGATGCTTCGGGCCCGCCCACACCATCCAGATTGGTATCCAGATCGAAGTCACCCTCAACCGTCAGGTCGGCTAGGGAGGCGTCGAACGTCCAAGTGTCAAATCCGTCTTCTGAATTGGTAAAGTTCCCCGAAACCTCACTGATGTTTTCTTTATTATTAGAGCCCATAGTATCAAATACTCACAAGATCGCCCAAAATTCATCTGAAGTAATTGCTATCACATGTTTTTTGCGCACTCCAGTTGGCCTTTCGTTCATGTGGGCAGCCCCAGCGCGTTCGTGACGTGGCGTCATTACTGGGCCGCGTCTTTGGGTTGACTAGGCACTTCTAACGGCTAAGTTGTTTAAGAACGGATAACGAGGGGGTTTTCATGCCATATGAACTGACATTGAAACAGATCGAGCCGGTCACACCAGACACGCATCATCTGGTCTTTGAGCGGCCCGAAGGGTTTACCTACGCGCCAGGGCAGGGGGTAGAGCTGTTCGTGCTAAAAGACGGATGGGACGATAAGGGCAGGCCCTTTACGCCGGTGTCCCTGCCCGAAGAGCCGACACTGGAATTTGTGATCAAATCCTACCCCGACCGCAACGGCGTGACCAAACAGATCGGTGCCTTGCAGCCGGGGGACAAGGTGATGATGAAGGGCCCCTTTGGGGCGATTTCGGACAAGGGGCCGGGGGTGTTTATCGCGGGTGGCGCGGGCGTGACGCCGATGATCGCCATTTTGCGCAAACGCCTGCACGAACATGGCACGCTTCAGGGCTCAACGCTGGTGTTCGCCAACAAGACCGAGGCCGATATCATCTGGCGCAAGAAGTTTGAGGCGATGAAGGGGCTGACCACCGCCTTTGTCGTGGACGAGGCCGGCGCCAGCGTGCCGCAGCAACGCGTTGACGCAGATTACCTGCGCCAGTTCGTCGGCCCCGATAGCCGCTGCTATCTGTGCGGCCCGCCACCAATGATGAAGGCGGTTCGGGCAGCGCTGCATGATCTGGGCGTTACCGATGGCCAGATCATCGAAGAAAAATTCTAGGTTCGGGCCGGGCGCAATGCCCGGCACCGCCCTAGGCTGGCACAGGCTCAAAGCCCGTATTGTTCGCGCGCCAGATCGCCCAAACCAACGGCATCCAGCCTTGCCAGTGGCGCAAGGAAAGTGACCTGAATCACCCCCGGCGCGCGGCCAATCTCGATTGCGCCGTTGATCGTGGCGCGGTTGCGCACCTCTGGCACGGTCATGCCAAGCAGGGTTGCAGCGCGCGTCAGGCCGTTTTCAATGGCGTCGTTCATATTGGCGGCCGTGCCGATGACTGAAATTGGCGCGCAGACCTCAATCTCTTTCACGCCCCATTGCGCGGCCAGTCGCGCAGCCTTTGCCTTTTCCGCATCCGAAAACGGGCGCGCCATCGGCGGCAGATCCTCTGGCAGCGGAAACAGCACCGGCCCGTCGATCGAATAGCCCTTCTTTACCTCAACCTGAAGCGTGACACTGCCCGCCACATCCATCGTATGGCCGGCAATTTCGCCGTCGCCCTGCCCGGCGTGCATGTCGCCCATATAGATGCCCGCGCCTTTCACCTTGACCGGCGCCACCAGAATGGCCCCGGCGCGCACGGCGTCAATATCCATGTGGCCGTCGGTCTTGTGCTGGGCCAGCTGTTCGGCGGTAAGGGCATAGGGATGCGGCGCCCCTACCAGAAACGCGCCAAAATCGCCCGCGTTGTGGCTGTCTGGCATAGCGATCGAGGGACAGGTGCCCAACTGCCCCAGAAAGGGGCGCATCCTTACCATCACGCCGGGAATGTCCGAGGGCGCATAATGCAAGATTGAATGTTGCTGCGCCGCGTCGGGAAGGGCCGCGTAGTGGTCGGCATCCCCGGCGATCTTTTCAGCGGCGGCTTTCGGCAGGGTCAGGCCAACGCTGCGGGTTTCGTCAAAGGTGACGGTATAGCCGTGGACAATCTCAAAGGGTTTCACCGGATTGCCGCAGACATTGCACCTGACGCAATCCTGCCCCACGCCCTCAATATGGGTTTCGGGCCATAGCGCATCGCAGGTGGGGCAGCGCGCAGCGACGTAGGGGTCGCCCAGACAGAACCCCTCGGGCGAGCTGTCATGCCCGCTTGCCGTGGCAATCGAGGTCACGCTGATATCACGAATGCGGATCACCACCGCGTCACCGGGTTCCGCACCCGCCACCCAGACCGGCTGTGTCACCTCATGCCCGCCGCGCAGATGCGGGGTAATCATCGGCCCCCAGCAACCGGGCGCGGTATTGGCGATGATCGTGCCGCCGCTTTCAACCGGGCCTTGCATGGGGGCATCGGGGTCAAGAACGCTGTTGGTAAAGCCTTGCACGATAACACTACGCTGGGGGCTTTTTGCGGGGTCATCCTTGGGCATGTCGCTCTCCTTTGTTGGTCTATTCGACAGATTAGGCCATTTGGGGCGAATATCCAGCATTGCGGAACGCAGCCCCGGCGCTAACCAAAGGCGCGCACGATCATCACGCCCGCCCATGCCGAAACCCCGGTAAGAACGCCCCCCCAGGTCATATCAACCGCAACCTGCGTCATGCTCCAATCTGCCAGCGTGGCATAGTTGGTAAACTCATAAGTGCCATAGGCCATCAGGCCCAGCAGCACGCCGCCCACCAGTGCCGCCACCGGATCACCCGCGCGCAGCGCCGGAACAGACACGAACCACATCAACCCCACGACATACCCCAGATAGAACACCGCAGCAGGCCAGATCCGGAACGGGTCGGCAAACAGATGGGCGATATGACGATCAAACACCGGTTTGACCAAATAGCGCAGCCCGATGGCATCCAGCGCAAGGAAGATGATGGCGGTAACGGCATAAAGGATCACGGTTGTCATGAGGGTTGCCTTTCCAGGACGGACAGAACGATCACACGGGGGGTGGGTAGGCGACAGATGAAAGCCGCGGCGCCCGCGCCGCCCTTAACGTGACAAGCGGCGGGTCAGGGGTAGCGCGGCCCAATAGGGCAAGGCTGCAAGCAGCTTTAGCCCATAGGTCAGACGGCGCGGAAAATGCACCTCAAAGCGGCGCGTATTCAGCCCCTTGATGATGGCGCGGGCGGCATATTCAGGGGTGACCATTGCGGGCATGTGAAAATCATTGCGCTGCGTCAGCCGCGTATCCACAAAGCCCGGACAGATCAGCCGGACGTCGATACGCCCGGCCAACTCGGCGCGCAGCGACTGGGTCAGGTTGATCACACCGGCCTTGGTGGCCGAATAGATCTGCCCCTGCGGCAACCCGATATAGCCCGCAACCGAGCCGCAAAGCGCCAACTGGCCGCCCGCGCGCAGCAGCTTTGGCGCGATCCTGGCAATATGAAAACTGCCGGTCAGGTTGACCGAAACGATCTGCGCCACGCGGTCCGGGTCCTGGTCACTGATCCGCCCCGGATCATAAAGCGCGGCAAGATGCACGATCCGGTCCAAAGGGCCAATCGCTGCAATCTGCTCTGCTGCGGCGCGGATGGTATCAGGCTTTTCGATATCCAGCGGCACCGCAAGGTGGCCATCGCCAAGGCTCTTTATCAGATCATCCAACCGCTCTGCGCGCCGCGCAGACAGAATAAGGCGCGCGCCACGCCCGGCCCATTCCTGCGCCAGGGCCGCGCCGATACCGTCGCTGGCGCCGATGATCCAGATTGTCTGACGCTCAGGCATGGGTCAGCTCCACCTGGACGACATCCGTTTGCCCCACCGCAAAGCAGGCCGCGCTGGCCCCCAGATAAAAGCGCCAGTTCCGCAAGAACGCCTCATCATGGCCCAGTTTGCGAACCCGGCTGGATTGCGCCTGAAGCCGCTTTTCCCACAGGGTGCAGGTGCGCGCATAGTCGCGCCCAAAGGCGTGTGTGCCCCGCACCGCCAGCCCGGCCTTGCGGGCCTGATCGGATATCATCGCCTCGGACAGCAACATCCCGCCGGGAAAGGTGTAATGGCGAATATAGTCAGAGCTGCGTCGGTAAATATCAAAATAGGCGTCCGGCACTGTGATCGCCTGAATCATCGCCACGCCGCTTTTGGCCAAACGCGCCTTCAGGGTGGCAAAATAGGTCGGCCAGTAACGCTGCCCGACCGCCTCGATCATCTCAATCGAGACGATATTGTCAAACTGGCCGCTGCTTTCGCGATAGTCTTGCAGGCGAATTTCGGCGCGGCCATCCAGCCTTGCATCGGCATAGCCTTTCTGGCTGGGCGAAATGGTCAAACCGGTAACGTGGTGGCCCCTGTCTGCCGCGCGTTCGGCAAAGCCGCCCCAGCCACAGCCAATCTCCAACACGCGCTCGCTGTTTTTCAGCCGGTCCAGAATGCGGTCGTATTTGCGGTTTTGCGCGCGGCCAAGATCGTGATCGGCGCCGCTGAACATGGCGGCTGAATAGGTCATGCCCTCATCCAGCCAAAGCTGATAAAACTCGTTGCCCACATCATAATGCGCGCGGATATTGCGGCCGGCCCCCCGCCGGGAATTGGCGCGCATCAGATGGTTCACCACCCGGAACTTCAGATTGTGCCAGACCCCCGCATAGGCATAGGCGCCAAACTGATCAAAATTGCCCAGCCCGACGGCGACCAGATCTTCGATCGACGGTGTATCCCAAAGCCCGGCAACATAGGTTTCGCCCAGCCCGATACTGCCGCGGGCCGCAATCGCGCCAATGGCGGCCCAGTCATTGATCTGCATTTCAACCCCAGGGCCGGAGGCGCCAAAATCATGGACCTCGCCCTCGGGTGTGCGCAGCCGCAGATTGCCGGTCTGGATACCGGCACAGGTTTCCAGAAAATCTTTCTTCAGACGCTTGTCCAGAAACGACATCAGGTAATCTCCGAATTCGGGGGTTTGGGGTGGGCACGATAGCGCGCACCTTTCAGCCTAAGGCGCAGCGCCTGCCAATAAATCAGAATGATCGTGCGCAGCGCCCCGAACGGGCGGCGCAGACTGGCGCGCAGGATGCCAAGGTTTCGTAGCGGGGCGCGCGGGCCGGTCAGGGTGGCAACCACACCCTCTGTGCCGTTTCGGTGCAGAATGCGGATATTGATATGATCGGGCGTGATGGCAAAGGTGAATTCGTACCCCCCCGCGACATCCTGAAACGGTGAAACGTGCAAGGTTTTGGGCGTCGCTATCCGGGTGGCGGGGGTGATGGGCGCAAAATCAGGGTTCTTGCAAAGATAGGAATGGCGGTCCCTGAACGGGGTGGAAACCTCGGCTATCACGGCAATCAGGTTTTCGTCTTGCATCACCAGCCAGAAACTGACCGGGTTGAAGACATACCCCAAAAAGCGCGGCTGTGTCAGCAGACGCAGATGAACACGCCGATCCCCAAGCCCGTTCGCGGCCAATACCTCGCGCACCCACAACGCCCCGCGCCCGCCCCCAATAGGACCGCCGTGGTCAAGGTCATGCACCGCGATCAGGTTAAAGCGATTGCGCGAAAACAGCAGCGGCCCGGCAATCTGTGCTTCGGGGTCGATCAGCACATAGTCCACGCCATAGCTGAACCCGTGCCGGACCTGACCGCGCCGCTTATGGGATGTTACACCGGCGATATGTTCAGGGGCGTGGGTCATACTACTTGCCGCTCCAACAGCCTTTTGATGCGGGTGGCGCTGGCAAAGCCATCTTCGTGAAAGCCATGCCGCGTCCACGCCCCGGCAAACCAGGTGTTGTGTTGGCCCTGAATCGCGCCCAACAGATTTTGCGCAGCCAAGGCCCCCGCATCAAACACCGGGTGGCGAAAGGTCGTCTGATCATAAATCAGATGATCGGGCACCGGCCGCGAGGGGTTGAGGGATACGAACAACGGATCGTGATCAGGAATGTTCTGAAGCCGGTTCATCCAATAGGTCACGCCAATGGCTGTGTTTTCGCGGTTGGTATCGGCCTTGTAGATCCAGCTTGACCATACCGCACGGCGCCGTGGCATCTGTGCAATGTCGCGGTGCAACACCATCTCATTATCCTGAAACCGCACCGCAGCCAGCGCGGCACGTTCCTGAACCGTCGGCTGGGAAAGCAACCGCAACGACTGATCGGCGTGGCAGGCAAAGATGACGTGATCAAAGGGCCCCATCGGGCCGTCGGCACTCTCAAGCGTGCTTTGCGCGCCATTGCGGGTCACGTTTCGCACCGCTGTGCCTGTCTTGAGTGTCACCCCCTGCCCGCGCAGATGCTGTTCCAACCTGCGCACATATTCAACGCTGCCACCCTCGACCGTCCACCATTGATGATGACGCGAGGCGCTAAGCAAGGCGTGGTTGCGGAAAAATTGCAAAACGGCGCGGGCGGGAAACTGGCGGATGCGGTCCGGGGGGGTCGACCAGATCGCGCCACATAGCGGCATCAGATAATAGTGCTGGAACCAGGGCCCCAGCCGCATTTCATCCACCAACTCTCCAAGGGTCGCATTTTCATTCAGCGCCATTGCCTCGGCGCCGCTGTTAAAGCGCATGATATCGCGCACCATGCGGCCAAAACCCGGCCGCAACAGGTTGCGCCGCTGTGCCGTCAGCGCGCGCAGACTGCGCAGCGCATATTCGATCTGCCCGTCGTTGATCGACACGCCAAAGCTCATGTCGCTTTTTGAAACGGGCACATCCAGATCCATGAACATGCGGGTCAGGTGCGGATAATTGGCATAGTTGAAAACGATGAACCCGGTATCTACGGGCTGATCACCCCGCACCCCGGCCATCACGGTACGCGCATGCCCCCCCAGCCGCGGCGCGGCCTCAAACAGCGTAACCGCGTGATGCGGCGCCAAAAGATAGGCCGCCGCCATCCCTGAAATCCCACCGCCAATAATGGCGATGCGCTGCGGGAGGATGGGAAAGTTGACCAGGGTCATCTGAAATCCGTTCTGCTTTTTTCGGTATGTTTACGCATCGGCGGGCCAACCGGATCAAAAATTGATCCAAACCTTCTGCGGTCGCGTAAAGGATTTATGTTTGCAGCAACTCATCAGATCGAACATACAAAGATGCGCGGCGCTGCCGTGCCTCATTGTGATGTTCAGTTGAAGGGCAAATCCAAGGTGCCACCCCCACCAAGCGCCGCGATTTCACTACAGACCACTTGGATGCTTGCGATTCGTGACCAACGCGACCGCGATGCCTTTGCACGGCTTTACGACCATTTCGCGCCGCGGCTGAAAGGGTTCATCATCCGATCCGGGGCGCCGGGCGCGCAGGCCGAAGACATCGTTCAGGATGTCATGTTGACGGTCTGGCGCAAGGCGGAACTGTTTGACCCGCACCGCGCGCAGGTTTCCGCCTGGATCTATCAGATCGCCCGCAACCGGCAAATTGACATCGCGCGCAAGGAACGCCGCCCGATCCCCGATGAATTGACCGAGGAACCGGACTGCGAACCCGATGCAAGCCAGATCATTGCTGTCGAACAGGAAACCCGCAAACTTGAACAGGCCTTGGCACAATTGAAACCCGACCAACGCGACATTGTAGAACGCGCCTACCTGGGCGAACTGACGCATCAGGAAATCAGCACGATGACGGGGCTGCCGCTTGGCACGATCAAATCGCGCATCCGGCTGGGGCTGGAACGATTGAGGCACGAATTGAAGGGGATGCGCTAGGATGTCCACCATAACCCACCACGCACCTGATGCCCTGCTTGCAGCTTATGCCAGCGGCAACCTGCCCCATTCCTTCGCGTTGGTCATCGCCGCGCATGTGTCGCTCTGCCCTGAATGCCGCGTCGCGCTGGCGGCTCATCAGGCCGTTGGCGGCACGGTCCTGAACGCCTCGGCGCCGGTTGATCTGTCCGAGGGTCTCAAATCCCGTGTTCTGGCCCAGCTTGACGCGCCGCAAGGCCCCGAACCCACCTATCAACGTTCAAGCATTTTCCCCGGCAGCATCATGGCGGCACTGAAGGGCAAGCCGCCACGCTGGAAATCGCTGGGCATGGGCGTGCGTCAAAGCCTTTTGTCGGCTGACAAGAGCGGCTCTGCGCGGCTGCTTTACATTCCGCCCGGCCGCGCTGTGCCCGATCACAGCCACAACGGGTTAGAGCTGACACTGGTGCTGCAAGGCAGTTTCAGCGACGCCACCGGCACCTTTGGCGTAGGCGATCTGGAGGTTGCTGACGAAGATCTGGACCATCAGCCAATTGCTGATCCCGGCCGCCCCTGCATCTGTCTGGCCGCCACCGACGCGCCGCTGCGGTTCAACGCCTTCCTGCCACGTCTTTTGCAGCCGTTGTTCGGTATCTGACAGGGCCGGGGTTGCAGGTGTGTTTACAAACTTCGGACATCCGCAAAATCACAACATGATCGCACTCGCCGGCCGAATACGCAGGCCAGGATGGCGCGCATAGCCGGTGAAAGATGACCCGGCAAAATGGCGCGGGCGGTTGACGCCGGGGCGAACATCTAGAACATGGGCGCAATACGAAGAGTGGTTCAACAGCGAATGAATATGACCCCAGAACACCCCCCGCGCCTCATTATCGGCATCAGCGGTGCCTCCGGCGCAATTTACGGGGCGCGCGCGCTGGAACATCTGCGCAGGCTTGGCGTGGAAACCCATCTGGTGATCACCCGCTCGGCGTATCTGACGATTGCGCAGGAATTGAACATGCGCCCCGCCGATCTGGAAGAAAAGGCCAGCGTCGTTCACAACGCCAAGGACATTGGTGCCTCTATCGCCAGCGGGTCGTTTCAAACGCTTGGCATGTTGATTGCGCCCTGTTCGGTGCGCACCATGTCTGAAATTGCCACCGGGGCCACATCGACCCTGATCAGCCGGGCCGCGGATGTGGTCTTGAAGGAAAGGCGGCGGCTGGTGTTGTTGCTGCGCGAAACGCCGCTGCATCTGGGCCACTTGCGCACGATGACCTCTGTCACCGAAATGGGCGCCATCATCATGCCGCCGGTGCCCGCCTTTTACACCAAACCCGCGACAATCGACGACATGGTAGACTATACCGTCGGCCGCGCGCTGGATCTGTTCGGGTTGGATATAGGCGGCATGCCGCGCTGGCAGGGCATCAGCGAATAGCGGTAAAGGCATGACCCGTGATTTAAGCCGGGGCAAAACGCGATACTTGCATTATAACGGCTAAAATTGCAAAGCGCGCTTTGCGA
>NZ_JBLJBV010000045.1:0-3050 GCF_047638075.1 Phaeovulum sp. | reverse complement strand
TCCGCGTTGGCCCCTTGCAGGAACGAGGAGGCGTGGAACTGGTCGTTCGGGGATTGATCATTCATGACAGCACCTGACTGAATATGAAACCGCGCCCCGCCGGAATCGGGGGGCGCGTTTATGGCCTGTTAGCCTTTGATTGCCTTCATCACAGCTTCGCCCAGACCTGCCGGGCTGTCCGCGACGATGATGCCGGCGGCGCGCATCGCCTCGATCTTGCTTTCAGCGTCGCCTTTGCCACCGGCGACAATGGCGCCAGCGTGGCCCATGCGGCGGCCTTTGGGGGCGGTGCGGCCGGCGATGAAGCCTGCGGTGGGCTTCCAGCGGCCGCGCTTTTTCTCATCGGCCAGGAACTGCGCGGCTTCTTCCTCGGCAGCGCCACCGATTTCACCGATCATGATGATCGAGGTGGTTTCCGGGTCGGCCAGGAACATTTCCAGCACGTCGATATGTTCGGTGCCCTTGATCGGGTCGCCGCCGATACCCACGGCCGACGATTGGCCAAGGCCCAGATCGGTGGTTTGTTTGACCGCCTCATAGGTCAGCGTCCCCGAGCGCGAGACAACACCACAAGAGCCGCGTTTGTGGATATGGCCGGGCATGATGCCGATCTTGCAGGCATCAGGGGTGATGACGCCGGGGCAGTTGGGCCCGATCAGCCGCGATTTGGAACCTTCAAGCGCGCGTTTGACGCGCATCATGTCCAGAACCGGGATCCCTTCGGTGATGCATACGATCAGCTCCATCTCGGCGTCGATCGCCTCAAGGATGCTGTCGGCGGCAAAGGGGGGCGGCACATAGATCGCCGAGGCGTTGGCGCCGGTTTTGGCGCGCGCTTCGTGGACCGAGTTGAAAACCGGCAGGTTCAGGTGGGTGCTGCCGCCTTTGCCGGGCGTCACGCCGCCGACCATCTTGGTGCCATAAGCGATGGCCTGTTCCGAGTGGAACGTGCCCTGGCTGCCGGTGAAGCCCTGGCAGATGACTTTGGTGTTTTCGTTGACGAGGACTGCCATGATTTAACCTTTCACCGCTTTGACGATTTTCTGCGCCGCGTCCGACAGGTTGTCTGCCGCGATGACGTTCAGGCCGGAGGTGGCGATGATTTCCTTGCCCTTCTCGACGTTGGTGCCTTCAAGGCGCACGACCAGCGGCACTTGCAGACCAACTTCCTTGACCGCCGAAATCACGCCCTCGGCGATGATGTCGCAGCGCATGATGCCGCCGAAGATATTGACAAGGATGCCTTTGACATTGGGGTCAGAGGTGATGATCTTGAACGCCTCGGTGACCTTTTCCTTGGTCGCACCGCCGCCCACATCCAGAAAGTTGGCGGGTTCTGCGCCGTAAAGCTTGATGATGTCCATCGTCGCCATGGCAAGGCCCGCGCCGTTGACCATGCAGCCGATTTCGCCATCCAGCGCGATGTAGTTCAGATCGAACTTCGAGGCGGCAAGCTCTTTCGGGTCTTCTTCGGTTTCGTCGCGCAGCGCCAGGATGTCCGCGTGGCGGTAAAGCGCGTTGCCGTCAAAACCCATCTTCGCGTCAAGGCATTTGAGGTTGCCATCGGGGGTGACGATCAGGGGGTTGATCTCCAGCATCTCCATGTCTTTTTCGACAAAGCAGCGGTAGAGATTGCGGATCAGGGCCACGCATTGCTTGACCTGCGCGCCTTCCAGCCCCAGCGCAAAGGCAACGCGGCGGCCGTGGAAATCGGACAGGCCCGAGGCCGGATCGACGCTGAACGACAGGATCTTTTCGGGGGTGTTGGCGGCAACCTCTTCGATGTCCATCCCGCCTTCGGTCGAGACGACAAAGGAAACACGGCTGGTTTGACGGTCGACCAGCAGCGCAAGGTAAAGTTCGCGCGCGATGTCAGAGCCGTCTTCGATATAGATGCGGTTGACCTGCTTGCCGGCGGCGCCGGTCTGATGGGTCACAAGGGTGCGGCCCAGCATCTGCTTGGCCATCGCCTCGGCCTCTTCGACCGATTTGGCCAGGCGGACGCCGCCTTTTTCACCGGCTTCGGGTTCCACAAAGTGGCCCTTGCCGCGGCCACCTGCGTGGATCTGGGCTTTGACCACCCAAAGCGGGCCGTCCATTTCGCTTGCTGCGGTCTTCGCCTCGTCTGCCTTCAGGACGACGCGCCCTTCTGAAACAGGGCAGCCGTAGCTGCGCAGAAGGGCTTTCGCCTGGTATTCATGAATATTCATGGCAGTGTCCCATGCTGGTGCAATTTCGTGGGTTTCTTGCCATATCCCAACGGTTTTCCAAACCTCTATTTGCACGATAGGCGGGTTTGGGTCGGGAATAATAGGTTTTGTGATCACAGGTTCGATTTGTGTGATCACAAACGCAATGCGCCGGGGTCGAAATGGCGATTGCACATACCCACGGCGCTGCCGTGTTCGGGTTTCACCCCCCCCTGACATGGGAAACGGGGCGGGGGTTTAGTTGAACAGCACCATGAACATCAGCGATTCGCCCTGCATCATCGCCTCAAAGCTGCGCCAGCTTTGGCTGGAGACGACCGGCCCCTTTTGCAGATAGGGCAGCGCCCCCCAGCCCTGCACCCAGCCGATCAGATCGACCGGGCGCGGGTCGGTAAACACCATCCCAAGGTTGATACCGACGTCATCGCCACCGCGCCAGTAGGGGACCAGCAGATTGCCTGTCAGCAGGGCCTCGGCATCCTTCAGCACGGAAAGCCAGGTGGCGCCAGTGCCCTGCGGCAGATCCAGCCCTAACCCCGAAGCCTGCCGGTCATTCGGAATCCATTCGCGCAGATCGTCTGTTTCACGATCAATCAGTGCCCAAAAGCGGCGGTTCTCATTTATCATCGACAGGAAATGGTCCTGCGCGGCAAGGGCAAAGGCAGGGTCGGGCTGCTGGTCTAGCGCGCCCGCAACCATGGCGAACACATCCATGAAATCGCCAAACGAGGTTTCAAAGTTGAAATCATCCGAATGGCCCCCCCCCAGAAGGCCAAGCTGCGCGCGCGCGTCAAGCACACGGGCAATGGCGGTGGTTGGGTCATAGGCCAGAACGGTCTG
>NZ_JBLJBV010000044.1:0-47074 GCF_047638075.1 Phaeovulum sp. | reverse complement strand
TAAAGGCGATCTTGTCCACCTTGGCCGCGACCAGCGCCGCCCCGGTATCGCCATTGCCGGTGACGATATTCACCACGCCCGCCGGAAGCCCAACCTCGGCGCAGATCCCGGCAAAGGCCAGGGCGGTCAGCGGGGTGTATTCAGCGGGTTTCAGCACAACCGTATTTCCGGCAGCCAAGGCAGGTGCGATTTTCCATGCCAGCATCAGCAGTGGAAAGTTCCATGGGATGATCTGGCCGCAAACACCCACGGGGCGGTGCGCGGGAAACTCATCCTCCAGCGTCTCGGCCCAGCCGGCATGATGGTAGAAATGGCGCACCACCAAAGGCACGTCGATGTCGCGCGCCTCGCGGATCGGCTTGCCGTTGTCCAAGACCTCCAGCACCGCCAGAAATCGGTCACGCTTTTGAATGTGGCGGGCAATCGCATAAAGATATTTCGCCCGCTCATGGCCGCTTAGCGCCGCCCATGGCGCTTGGGCTGCACGGGCGGCGGCCACGGCGGCCGCAATGTCCTTGGCCGATCCTTGGCTGACCTTTGCCAACACCTTCCCGGTTGCGGGGTTCACGGTTTCAAACAGCGTCTCCGGTGCGGTGAAAGCCCCGTTGATGAAATGCCCGAACGGCCCGTGGGCGGCGAGCCACGCTGTCACCTCGCCCGAGGCCTCGGGGGCGGGACCGTATTCCATCGTTTCCAGTATCTCTGTCACGGTAACCATCTCATCCCTCAGGCAAGCGCGTGGCGCGTTGAGGACGCATAGCGCCCGGTCACAAAATGTTCGAGTTGGCGTTCGATATCGCCCAACATGCTTGAGGCACCCAATCGAAACAGACCCGGGCGCAACCAGTCGCGGCCCAATTCTTCGCGCATCAAAACCTGCCAGGCCAGCGCATCCTTGGCGGTTTTCATACCCCCCGCAGGTTTGAACCCGACCCTGAACCCGGTCCGCGCGCCATAATCGCGTAGCGCCCGCAGCATCACCAAACTGACCGGCAGCGTTGCGTTGACACCCTCTTTCCCGGTTGAGGTCTTGATGAAATCAGCGCCCGCCTGCATCGCGACCATGCTGGCTTTATAGACGTTGCGCAGCGTTGCCAGATCGCCGGTGGCCAAAATTGCCTTCATATGCGCAGGCCCACAGGCGTCACGCATGGCGGCAATCTCCTCATAAAGAGCGGCCCAATCGCCGCGCAGCACCAGTGATCTGGAGATCACGATGTCAATTTCCGCGGCGCCCTGATCCAGGGCATAGCGGATTTCGGCCAAGCGCAGATCAAGCGGCATCAACCCCGCCGGAAACCCTGTCGCAACCGAGGCGACCGGAATGCCCGACCCCGCCAGCGCCCGAACTGCAGCGGCAACCATTGTCGGGTAAACGCACACCGCCCCTGTTTGCAGCGATTCCAGCCCCAGCCCCGCAAGGATATGCGGCGCCAGCGGGGCGCGCGCCTTGGCACAAAGCCGCGCCACGCGGTCTTCGGTGTCATCCCCGGCGAGGGTGGTCAGGTCCATGCAGCGGACCCCATTGACCAGCCAAGCCGCCTGCCATTCCTTTTTGAGGCTCCGCCGCCCGGCAAGGCTTTGCGCCCGATGCACGGCCGCGGGCGTGTTCACCGCAACCTGCGTGAACCAGTCGGGCGCCAACGCCACGCCCGCGTTACGCAAGACTCCATCCGGGTTTGGGGGTGCCAATTTTTCGCCTCCTTCGGGCAAGCCGCATCGGGTAGCCAACCCGCGAAGGCTAACGAATGGCGGCCGAGGCTTCAACGGAAACTGTCGGAGCCTCCGGCGGGAGTATTTACGCCAACGAAAAGCCGCAGGTCAAAAACGGGATCTGCTGCCAAAGCTGCCTAGCCAGCGTTTGAACCGGCCCCAAGTGCCGCGCGCCCGGTCCGAGGCGGCATCCGTTCGGGTTTCGACATCGTCCCATGCCTCGCGCGCATCTTGCAGTGCCGGGTCGATGGTGCGTTCGCGAAATTGCAGCCACATCCGGCGGATCATCAGCGCAATCAGCAAGAGCGCGATCAGGATGATGACGTTGACCCAAGGGAACACCGTCGCATCGGGCCCGGACACGGGTTTTATCGCCACCGCGTTGGGATAGATTGAAAAGATCGGCATCCGCCAGCCGTAATGGGTGACCATTACCCATTTTGGCGACGCCTCGGTCGAGGTCATGTTGGACGCCTGAGCCTGAAGGTTTGCGCTGTCGTATTTGAAATAGGGTGGCCAGATCCAGCCGGTATCTTCATTGCGGTAGACGACCACCTTGCCATTCGGGCGCACCGAATCGATAAAGCGGATATCGCGCTTTTCATCGACACCGCTGGCGACGGTGCCGCTATCAGGCGACGCGTAAAACAGCCGGTTGCTGCCGATCGTTGTCAACTGATTGAAGGTCCGCGTGATGCGCACCACGTCGTGTTGCGGCAGTGTGTAGTGGAAGAACGCAACCAGCAACAACACCACGACGACACGGAACGTCCATTTCACATAGCCCCACATCGCAGGCCTCCTATTGATAATTCACCAGATAGATCGTCACGCCAATCACCAGCGCGGGAATGATATAGACCAGCACCACCAATTTCTTGCGCAGGCTTTTTTCGTAATCGCGCATGCCCGCCCTGATATAGGCATCGCGTTCGGTTTCACCAGAGCCTTCGGGCGGGTCTTCGGCCCATTCCTTTTCCAGCCGTTCGCGCGCCAGTGAACGCGAATAGACTGACATCAGGAAATAAATCAACGAAAGCCCGATAAACCCGAATATTGCCGCCCGGATGATCCCGATCACACGTATCCCCTTAAAACCCGTTGGTAGCGCCGGTTGATCTGCAAATCAGCGCGCGCACCGACTTTGGTTGCGCGACATTTCATAGCCTGTCTTCTCAAAAAGATCATCACTTTGCCAATCGGGTATCCCAGGCGCCTGCACCGTTGCCAACCCACCACACGCTCAAGGTGCCGTGGGTGGCCACCAAGCCTGGATTTTTGGCGCCGCGATTTCATCCCTATCTTCCCCGTTTCCGCATACCATATTTTCGGGCACCACCTTACCAAATCACCTGGCTGCAGCTTTGCCGTTTTGTCCAGTCTTCGGAATGGCGGCCAAGGTATCGAGGATACTACCATCGTCTTTTTCTGATTCCGGGGTGGCAAAGCTTAGATCACCATTTTGGGTCTGTTCATCACGATCAGCTATTTTTCTCGGCAATATCAACAGTGTTTTGGGTGCTGCGCCTAACCCAGTGAATTCCGATCCCTTCTGATTGAAAGGTACCCAGATCCGGCTATCCTCGCTGTTGGTTTTCATTTTCGGGCGGGTAGAGGGCGCTGGTGGTGATAGCGAGTTCGCGCGCTTTGCTGCTTCAAACCGGTATATTGTCGATCAGGCGCACTTCCCCCAACTGCGCGGCCACCAAAAGCCGCGCCGGCGCGGTAAGGGCGGTTAGCGGTGCCAACCCCTCGGCGGCACGCAGTTCAAGATATTCGACGTTTGCAAAACCCGCCGAGATGATTTGCACAGCGGCCGCTGCCAGGGCCTTGCCGGCGGGTAGCCCGGCCCGCAGATCTTTGGCGGCGGTTTGCAACGCCCCCTGCAGCGCCGGGGCTATGGCACGCTCAGCAGTCGTCAGTCGCACATTGCGTGACGACATCGCCAAGCCGTCAGATTCACGAATTGTCGGGCAACCGATGATCTGGATCGGGATGTTGAGGTCCGCCACCAGACGACGCACGACCTGCAACTGCTGCCAGTCCTTTTCGCCAAAAAAGGCGCGTCCCGCCTGCGTCATTCCAAACAGTTTGCTGACCACCGTGGCGACCCCGTCAAAATGTCCCGGACGGTGCGCGCCCTCCAGCGGTTCCGACACGCCCGCGACCGAAACGGTGGTGGCAAAGCCTGCGGGGTAAACCTCGTCCGGGCCGGGGGCGAACAGCACATCAACCCCCTCGGCCTTCAGCAGGGCCAGATCCTGCGCTTCGGTTTTGGGGTAATTCGCCAGATCGTTGGGGTTGTTGAACTGTTTGGGGTTCACAAAGACCGTCACGATCACCCGGTCAGAACTGGCTCTGGCGGCGCGGGCAAGGCTTAGATGGCCGTCATGCAGCGCGCCCATCGTGGGCACGACCCCAACCAACGCGCCCGCGCGTTTCCAGCCTGCCACCTTGTCGCGCAGCGCGGCCCCGGTGCGGATGATGGCGGTCATTTCTGCGGCTCTTTCAACTCGCTGGCAAAGACATGCTCTGCGCCCGGAAATTCGCGCGCCCGCACGGCGGCGGCGTAATCGGCCACGGCCTGTTCAGCCGCTGCCCCCAATTCGCCAAAGCGGCGCACGAATTTTGGCCGAAAACCGGTGAACATTCCCAGCATGTCATCTACCACCAGCACCTGTCCGTCGCACCCCGCCGAGGCCCCGATCCCCACCGTCGGAATAGCCAGCATCGCCGTGATCTCATCGGCCAACGTCGCGGGCACCTTTTCCAGCACCACGGCGAACGCCCCGGCCTGTGCCACCGCTACCGCGTCATCGCGCAGCCTTTGGGCATCGTCGCCGCGGCCCTGCACCTTATAGCCGCCTAGCGTATTCACCGCCTGCGGCGTCAGCCCTATATGCGCCATCACCGGCACCCCGCGCGCCACCAGAAAGGCAATCGTATCGGCCATATGCCGTCCGCCTTCCAGTTTGACCGCACCGGCCCCGGTTTCGGCCATCAGCCGCGCCGCATTGGCAAAGGCCTGCGCCGGGCCTTCTTCATAGCTGCCAAACGGCATGTCGATGACCACCAGCGCGCGGCTGATCCCGCGGGCAACCGCGCGACCATGCAGCACCATCATCTCCATCGTCACCCCCAGCGTCGAGGGCAGGCCATGCAGCACCATCCCGACCGAGTCCCCAACCAGAACCAGATCGCAATGACCATCGACCACGCGCGCCATTGGCGTGGTATAGGCCGTCAGGCAAACGATGGGCGATACACCTTTCATGGCAGCGATATCACTGGGCATCTTGGCACGAGCCGGACTTGTGGCACTCATCATGACCTCCCTCATGTGGCTTATACCTTGATAACGATGCCGCACCGCTTAGGGAAGTTTCTTCATGCTGCGACGCAGCAAATTATGGATTTTCGTCTGGCTTTGCCCATTAAAGCGCACGCAAGCCGCTTGATCGGCGCGAAAATCGGGTCAATTATACAGCGAATGCTGCCACACCGAAAAGGGATCTTCATGTTCGCGCGCTTGAAATTTTCGGTCGCCGC
Source organism: Phaeovulum sp. (assembly GCF_047638075.1). Lineage (NCBI taxonomy): Bacteria > Pseudomonadati > Pseudomonadota > Alphaproteobacteria > Rhodobacterales > Paracoccaceae > Phaeovulum > Phaeovulum sp. The sequence goes on along the minus strand of NZ_JBLJBV010000044.1, from coordinate 41,812 downwards.
ACTTGTGTTTTGCGCTGGGTCGGCAGTTGCGGCACCCACGACACTGACCCTTGGCATGGTGTTGGAACCCCCGAACCTTGACCCCACCTCGGGCGCTGCCGCCGCCATTGATGAGGTGGTTTATGCCAACCTTTTCGAGGGGCTTACCCGCTTTGGCCCTGACGGCGCGGTGCACCCCGGCCTTGCGGAAAGCTGGCAGATTACAGACGAGGGCAAGGTCTGGACCTTTACCCTGCATCAGGGCGTGACCTTTCACGATGGCAGCCCCTTTGACGCCGAGGATGTCAAGTTCAGCCTTGATCGCGCCCGCGCGCCCAATAGTGCCAATGCGCAAAAGGCCCTGTTCGAGGGGATCACCACAGTCGATGTGCTGGACCCGGCCACCGTGCAGATCACGCTAAAGGCGCCCGATGGGGCGTTTGATTGGAAAATGGCTTGGGGTGATGCGGTGATCCTGGCGCCAGAAACGGCGGCAACGGCCGCCACGCACCCCGTCGGCACCGGCCCCTTCGCCTTTGCCGAATGGGCGCAGGGCGACCATGTTACCCTGATCGCCTACCCCGGCTATTGGGGCGAAAAACCGGCGCTGACCAAGGCCACCTTCCGCTTCATCTCTGACCCGACTGCCGCTTTTGCGGCGGTGATGGCGGGCGATGTCGATGCCTTCCCCAACTTCCCCGCGCCCGAAACCCTGCCGCAACTGGCCGCCGATCCGCGCTTCAAGGTCATCGTCGGCACGACCGAGGGCGAGACAATTCTAGCGATGAACAACGCCGCCCCCCCCTTGGATAACATCAAGATACGCGAGGCCATTGCCCATGCGGTCAACCGCCAAGACATTATCGACGGCGCGATGTTCGGCTATGGCACGCCAATCGGCACGCATTTCGCCCCGCATAACCCCGATTACATCGACCTGACCGCGCAATCGGCCTATGACCCGGAAAAATCCAAGGCGCTGCTGGCCGAAGCCGGGGTCGCAAACCTGAAGCTGCGTCTGGCCCTGCCGCCCCCCACCTATGCGCGGCGCGGTGGCGAAATCATCGCCTCGGAACTGGCCGCCGTGGGTATTCAAACCGAGGTATCCAATCTTGAATGGGCGCAGTGGCTGGAACAGGTGTTCAAGAACCATGACTTTGACCTGACGGTAATCAGCCATACCGAGCCGATGGATATCGGCATCTATGCCCGGCTGGACTATTACTTCCAATATGGCCGCCCCGAATTCATCGCGCTGATGGATGAACTGGCGATCACCACCGATCCCGCGAAACGGTCCGACCTGTTGAAAGCCGCGCAGACGATGATCGCGGATGATTACGTCAACGTCTATCTGTTCCAACTGGCCAAGACCGGCGTCGCCAATGCCAAGATCGAGGGGCTATGGGAAAATTCGCCCACGCAGGCAAACGATCTGACGGCGGTGCACTGGATCGACTGAACCCGCTTTGCCCCAAGCGGGCAGGCAAAGCCCCCACCCCACCCTCGCCATCAGCGCGCAGGCGGCCCTGAAACCTGAAAGTGACATGCAGATCATTCCCCTGACCCCCACCGCAGCCACCCCGGAAACCAGCCGCCCTGACCCGGCCAAGCTTATCTCGGGTGATCCGGTCCACACCACCTGGAACGTCGAAGACCGCGACGGGCTTTACTGCGGCATCTGGCAAAGCACGCCGGGCAAATGGCGCGTTTCCTATGATGAATGGGAATACTGCCGAATTCTGTCGGGCCGGTCGGTGCTGACCGGTGCTGACGGCAGCGTTCAAAGCGTCGGCCCCGGTGACAGCTTCATCATCCGCCCCGGCTTTAGCGGCACTTGGGAAGTGCTGGAAACCACCACCAAGGATTATGTAATCCGGCTTTAGACCCATGCCCCAACAAAAACAGGGGCGCTTTTTCAAGCTGCCCCCGTCTCGGTTTCTGACCTGCGCCTTGGCCTTAGCTTCCCCCGCGCAGCTCCGCTTCGCGGGCGGACCGGGCAGCGCGAGCCGCAGCGACAGCACGGGCATGCGCTTCGGCCTCAGCTTCGGCGGGGTCTGCCACCAACCCGGCTTCAAACGCGGCCTGATCGGCCTCAATCGCCGCCACATCGCTGGCCGAGACCAGATAACCGGTGTGCAACTGCACCATCGGCCCTTCCGCGGCCAGGCTTTCAGCCTTGCTGCGCACCTTTACCCGTGTGCCCATCGGGGTTTCATCGAACATGTCGATGATATCTTGGTTGAACAGCCGGATACAGCCCGCCGACGTTGCCTTGCCGATCGAGCTGGGATCCATCGTGCCGTGGATGCGGTACATCGTATCCTTGCCGTTTCGGTAAAGATAAAGCGCCCGCGCACCCAAGGGGTTATCCAGCCCGCCCGGCAGACCACCCGCCAGCTTGCCGTAAACGTCCGGGTCTTGGCGGATCATGTTTTTCGTCGGCGCCCAATAGGGGTATTCTTCCTTGCGGCGCACCACAGCGTCGCCCCGGAACCCGCGCCCTTCGCGGCCCACGGCAATACCGAAACGCATCGCCTTGCCGGGCTCGGCAACGTGATACAACAGCCGCGCATAGGGGTCGACGATGATGGTTCCCACAGGCTCTGGCCCGTCGTAGGCCACCCATCGGCGGCGGTTACGCTCATTCAGGTAGGCCGGGCTGACGGCGGGAATGGTACGTTCGCCATCGACAAGCGCCCCATATTCAGCAGGCACGCGCCCCGTCGTCATCTGCGGTTCGGCACAGGCCGACACCAGCGCCACCAACGCCAGCGCAATCGCGGGGCGAAAAAGTCCAAACGTCAAATAAGTCACGATATGCAGGGCCCCTGGCAGAAAACCATTGCGAATCCCCGGCCTGGCAGCAGCCCGGGAACGCCCATCAGCGCCAAGACGGCGCGCCACGTCAACCCCGCGCGCCTGCAAATACCCGGTCTGGCGGGGACTCGGACCCGTAGTGTTGCCCATTGGCCTTGGCAAAACCGGCCCGAAAACCCAACGCCTTGCCCCTTTCCCTTGGACCCGCCCGCCATTAGCCTGCCCCGTAAAGGAGCCGCGATGATCCGATACCTGCTCAGACGCCTGATCTCGCTCGTCGGCAGCCTGCTTGCGGCCAGCGTGATGATTTTCGCGATGATCGAAATCGTCCCCGGCGATCCGGCAGCCTATATGCTGGGCCTGAACGCAAGCCCCGATACGGTCGCGGCGTTGCGTGACAGTCTTGGGCTGAACCAATCGTTGCCGCTGCGCTATCTAAGCTGGGTCAGCGGCATGATGACGGGCGATTTCGGCACCTCTTATACCTACAAGGTGCCGGTGGCCGATCTGGTTGCGGCGCGGTTGGCGGTGTCGTTGCCGTTGGCGCTGCTGGCGCTGCTGCTATCCACCGCCATCGCGCTGCCGGTCGGCATTCTGGCGGCAGCCCGGCGTGGCCGTGCCTCCGATGCGGCGGTGATGGGGGCCACTCAGCTCGGGATAGCCGTGCCGAATTTCTGGTTTGCGATGCTTTTGGTGCTGGTCTTTGCGATCCATTGGCGGATCTTTCCGGCGGGCGGGTTTCCGGGCTGGTCTGACCCGGCGGGCGCCTTTCGTGCCCTGACCCTGCCCGCCATCGCCTTGGCACTGCCACAAGCGGCAATCCTCGCGCGGGTCTTGCGCTCGGCACTGATCGAAACGCTGGGGCAGGATTACATCCGCACAGCCCGCGCCAAGGGGCTCAGCCGCACTCAGGCGCTGACCCGTCACGCGCTGCGCAACGCGCTGATCCCGGTGCTGACCATCCTGGGCATGCAGTTTTCGTTCCTGCTGGCCGGCGCGATCATCATCGAGAACGTCTTTTACATTCCCGGACTGGGGCGGCTGATCTTTCAGGCGATCACCCAGCGCGATCTGATCGTGGTGGAATCGGTGGTGATGATCCTTGTCTTTGCGGTGATCATCGTCACCTTCCTGACCGATCTGGCCTATGCCGCCACCGACCCCCGGCTAAGGGCCACCCGATGAGACCCGCCCTTGCCCTTGGCACCACCCTGACCGCCAGCGCACTGGCTGCCGCCCTGCTGTCCCTGGTCTGGACGCCCTACGACATCACCAGCCTTGCCATCGCGGAAAGGCTGCAACCCCCGTCCGGCGCGCATTGGCTTGGCACTGACCATTTCGGCCGCGACATCGCCGCGATGCTGATGACCGGGGCGCGGACCTCTCTTTCCGTGGCGCTGGTCGCGGTGGGCATTGGCGCGGGCGTGGGGGTGCCGCTGGGACTAACCGCCGCCGCCCATAGCGAAAGCTGGCTGGATGAGCTGATCATGCGCGGCAACGACCTTGTCTTTGCCTTCCCCAGCCTCGTCATCGCCATCCTGATCACCGCTGTTTTCGGCCCGTCGGCCACCAACGCAATCATCGCCATCGGCATTTTCAACATCCCGGTCTTTGCCCGCGTAACCCGCGGCGGCGCGCTCAGCCTCTGGACGCTGGATTATATCCGCGCGGCCCAGGTGACCGGCAAAGGTGCCGCCAGAATTTCGGCCGAACACATCCTGCCCAACATCGCCAACCTGCTGATCGTGCAGGGCACGATTCAGTTCAGCCTTGGCATTCTGGCCGAGGCGGGCCTGTCCTACATCGGCCTTGGCGCGCAGCCCCCCACCCCCAGCTGGGGCCGGATGCTGGCCGAGGCACAGACCATGATCACGCTTGCGCCGCATGTCGCGCTGTTTCCGGGGTTTGCCATCCTCGTTACCGTGGTAGGGCTGAACCTTATGGGCGACGGACTGCGCGACGCGCTTGACCCCCGGCTGAAAGTGCGCGCATGAGCCTTCTGTCTCTCGACAATTTCAGCGTCACCCTGGGCGGCACCCCGGTGCTGTCCGAGATCAGCCTGACCCTTGCCGCCGGCCAGATCTTCGGGCTTGTCGGTGAAAGCGGGTCGGGTAAATCAATGACGGCACTGGCGTTGATGGGGCTTTTACCCGACGGTGCGCAAACATCAGGCCGCATTCTCATGGACGGGCAAGACCTGTCAAAGCTTGACGATTCCGCGCTGTGCAAGATCCGGGGCAATCGGATCGGAATGATCTTTCAAGAACCGATGACCGCGCTTAACCCGCTGATGACCATTGGTGATCAGGTGGCCGAAACGCTGCGCATCCATACCGGCGAACGCCGCGCGCGCGCGCTTGAAATTGCCCGCGAACGGCTGGACCGCGTCGGGCTGACCGCCCCCCGCTTTCCGCTGACGCTTTACCCGCACGAACTTTCCGGCGGCCAACGCCAACGCGTCGCCATAGCGCTTGCCATCGCGCTCCGCCCTGCAATACTGATCGCCGACGAACCCACCACCGCGCTTGATGTGACCACGCAGGCGCAAATTCTGGCGTTACTTCAGGATCTTGTTCAAAATGAAGGCATGGGTCTCTTGCTGATTACCCATGACATTGCCGTTATCGCCAACCTTGCACAGCGCACAGCGGTCATAAAAGACGGGCGCATCATCGAAAACAGCACCACTGAGGCACTGTTTCGAACCCGCACCCACCCCTACACCAAGGCGCTGTTTACCGCCTCGATCCATCAACCAGCCCCCGTTCGCAACGACGGGACGCTCTGCGGGGAGTATTTAGGCCAAAAAAAAGCCGGGGCTGCTTTTTTTTGGCCTAAATACTCAAATTCAACAGCCCCACATGCGCAAACCTTACCCCCTGCCACACCGCTGTTGACGGTTACCAATGTAACCCGCACCTACCGCTTGCCGCGCCCCTCGACATTTGCAGCGCACCCCGAACTGCATGCCGTCGATAACGTCAGCTTCTCTCTTTTTACTGGCGAAAGCCTTGGGCTTGTGGGGGAATCGGGTTGCGGAAAATCCACGCTCACCCGGACAATCCTAGGGCTGGACCCATTAGAGGGCGGAACGATAACCCTGCACGGGATGCCAGTCAGCCGCGCGATGCCTGCAGCGTTGCGTGCACAAATGCAGGTGGTTTTTCAAGACCCCTACGGAAGTTTCAACCCGCGCCATCGGGTCGATCGGCTGGTGGCTGAGCCTTTCTACCTGACAGGCCGACCACCCGATTGGAGCGACAGGGTAGCCGAAGCGTTGCGCGACGTAGGGCTTTCGCCTGATGATCGCCAAAAGCACATACACGAGTTTTCCGGGGGTCAGCGTCAGCGAATCGCCATCGCCCGGGCTTTGATCATCCGCCCAGCCCTGATCGTGCTGGATGAGGCGGTTTCAGCGTTGGATGTGCGGGCGCGCGCAAAGGTGCTGGACCTTTTGGCCGAGCTGCGTGCAGCCCGCAATCTGGCGTATCTGTTCATCAGCCATGATCTATCGGTTGTGCGCACCATCACGTCGCGGGTATTGGTGATGCGGGCGGGCAAGATTGTCGAAGAAGGGGCATCAAAGACTGTCCTGACCACACCTCGCCACCCGTACACCGCCGCACTTATTGCAGACACGCCCCAGATTCCATCTGACTGGATGGGGCGGGGGTGAATTCGGGCGCGGGGCCCATGGTTGGCACCACACGGGACAGCCCATGACGTGGGGTGTGTTTGCCCGACACATACACGGTAGCGGTGGCCGCGGCCAAAACGGGTGCCACGATCAGTCTGGCCCCCTTGGTCGCTATCAATCGGGCCCTCTCTTTGATCAAAATATCTGCCGGGGATGCTTCGGCTGTTGTCAGATCTGGCTTTGCGCGCGATATTTCGACAAGAGCAAAGACGCTAACATGAGTTCAGCACGAAATGGGCAGGCGTAACAATGAACTGCATCATGACCGTGATGAGATTTGCCCCGCGCATCGGCAAACACTTTGCCAGCGCAGAGCCGTACGGACGAGGATCAGCCTCGATAGGCGCGCCCCGGGGTGTGGCAATAAGAGGGGGCGGCGGGTGGCCCATCTGAACCTTGGGGGCATTGGCATTATAAGGAAAGAACCCAATGAAACCTGGGGCGCGTAATCTGATCACCGATGTGGCGGGTTTGAGGGTTGGCAATGCCGAAGACGCGGTTGTGCGGACAGGGGCCACGGTCTTGTTGGCAGACCGCCCTTTTACCGCCGCGGTCCAGATCATGGGCGGTGCGCCCGGCACCCGTGAAACCGACCTACTGGCGCCGGACAAGCTGGTGCAAGAGGTAGATGCGCTGGTGCTTTCGGGGGGATCCGCCTTCGGGCTGGATGCGGCCTCGGGGGTGGCGGATGGGTTGCGTGGCATGGGGCGAGGCTTTGCCGTGGGCGATGTGCGCGTACCGATCGTCCCTGCCGCAATCCTGTTTGATCTGTTGAACGGTGGGGACAAGGTGTGGGATGAGAACCCCTATAAACGGCTTGGTCACGCGGCGCTTGACCGGGCGGGGGCAGAATTTGCGCTGGGATCTGTAGGGGCGGGATATGGCGCATTGACGGGCAATCTGAAGGGCGGGCTTGGCTCGGCCTCGGTCGTGTTGGATAATGGCATGATTGTGGGTGCGTTGGCAGCGGTGAACGCCCTGGGCCACGTTACTTTGGGCGATGGGCCGACATTTTGGGCCGCGCCGTGGGAACTGGGGGGCGAGTTTGGCGGGTTGGGCCTGTCCGGTCCCTTCATGCCCAGCGATGAACCATCCTCTGTCAAACGTATGGGCGAAGCCACCACCATCGCCATCATTGCCACCGATGCCACCCTTGATCAGGCGCAATGCCAGCGCCTTGCCTCTGCCGCGCATGACGGCATCGCCCGCGCAATCGTGCCCAGCCACACCCCGTTTGACGGGGATCTGGTCTTTGCCGCCGCCACCGGCGAAAAAACGCTACCCAACCCACAGACGGATCCATTTGTACTGGGCCACGCGGCGGCCTGTTGCCTTGCCCGCGCCATTGCCCGCGCTGTTTATGAGGCCTCCCCCATGCCCACCGATCTGCAACCAGCCTGGCGCGCCCGTTTCAGGCGATAAACGCATCCAGTAACGGCGATTGCTGCGTCAATCCCTCGATCACATCAAAATGATGCCGCCCCGGCTCGATCGTCAGGGGGCAACCCCACGCCTCTGAAAGACAGCGCGCCTGCCCCAGAAATGCCGGGCGTTCGGCCCCGCCAACCCAGACATGACAGGAAACCCCCGCCGCCTTTTGTAAGAACGCGGGGCTTTCCGCTACAGCCTCCGCCTGGTCCAGTTGCAGCGTGGCATTCATCGAGGTGCGCATCAAAGGCACCAGATCTGAAAGCGGCGAGATGGGGACCACACGCGTCAGCCGCGCGGCCACCGCGCGCGGAAGCGGCGCATCAAGACAAGCCATCCGTGCAACCAGATGCCCGCCCGCCGAATGCCCGGCAAGCCGGATCGGCCCCGCGACTTGCCCGGCCAGATACGCCACAGCTGCGCCAATCTCGGCGGTTATCGCGGTAATGCGCGCTTTGGGCGCCAGCGTATAGCAGGGCAGCGCAACCGCCCAACCCGCCGCGCGTGCGCCTGCTGCCAGATGACAAAAGCTGTCGGGCGACAGGGCCAACCAATATCCGCCGTGCACGATTACCGCCAAACCCTTTGCTGGCCCTTCGGGAAGCGTCAGATCAACCCAATTTCGCGTACCGGGCCCATAGCGCAGCCGCTGCATCCGATAGCGCCTGCGAAACGCCTCAGAATCGGCCGCCCACCGCAAGGGATAATCCGATCCACCAGAAATATGCGCCGAATTGGCATAGTCATCGTCCAGATCGGCCATAATTCTGGTTTCCTTTGTTCAACCCTCGGGATGGACTTCACGTCACCCTCATGGTTCCTTTCTATCAATCCAAAAGAGAGAGACACCATGCTTGATTCCGCAACTGAACTAAAATCCCTGCTCAAGGATCCTACACTTCTGGCAACCCGTGCCTACGTCGCCGGTGAATGGATCCAGGCCGACGACGGCACCACCTTTGCCGTCACCAACCCCGCACGCGGCGATGTGATCTGCCACGTCCCCAACCTTGGCCGCGCCGAGACCGCCCGCGCCATTGCCGCCGCAGAATCCGCCATGAAAGAATGGGCTGCACGCACCGGCAAGGAACGTGCGCAGATCCTGCGCAAATGGTTCGATCTGATGATGGCCAACCAAGACGACCTTGGCGCTATCCTGACCGCCGAAATGGGCAAACCTCTGGCCGAAGCCAAGGGCGAAGTCGCCTACGGCGCCGCCTTTATCGAGTGGTTCGGAGAAGAGGCCAAACGCATCTACGGCGAAACCATCCCCGGCCACCAACCGGACAAACGCATCACCGTGATCAAACAGCCGATCGGGGTGGTGGGGTCAATCACACCGTGGAATTTCCCCAATGCGATGATCACCCGCAAATGTGGCCCCGCCCTCGCGGTCGGCTGCGGCTTTGTTGCCCGTCCCGCGGCCGAAACCCCGCTATCAGCGCTGGCACTGGCCGTGTTGGGCGAACGCGCCGGCCTGCCAAAAGGTATTTTCTCGGTCATCACCTCACGCAAATCCTCCGATATCGGCAAAGAGTTTTGCGAAAATCACGCCGTGCGCAAACTGACCTTCACCGGCTCTACCGAAGTAGGCCGCATCCTGATGCGCCAGGCCGCTGAACAGGTAATGAAATGCTCGATGGAACTGGGCGGCAACGCGCCCTTCATCGTTTTTGATGACGCCGATCTGGACTCAGCCGTCGAAGGCGCAATGGTGTCCAAATTCCGCAACAACGGCCAAACCTGTGTTTGCGCCAACCGGATCTATGTGCAAGCCGGCGTCTATGACGCCTTCGCTGAAAAACTGGCAGCCGCAACCCGGAAACTGACAATCGGTGACGGGCTGAAAGACGGCACCACAACAGGCCCGTTGATCAACGAAAGCGCCGTCGAAAAGGTAGAGCAGCACATCGCTGATGTGCTCGCCGGCGGCGGCAAGGTCATCACAGGCGGCAAGCGTCATTCCCTGGGCGGCACTTTCTTTGAACCTACCGTCGTGACCGGTGTAACCGAAGACATGATCGTATCGTCAGAAGAAACTTTCGGCCCCCTCGCCCCTCTCTTCAAATTCGAGACCGAGGATGAAGTCATCGCCAAAGCCAATGCTACCATTTTTGGCCTTGCCACCTATTTCTATGCCCGCGACATCGGCCGTATCACCCGCGTGCAAGAGGCGCTGGAATACGGCATCGTCGGCGTCAATACCGGCATCATCTCAACCGAGGTTGCCCCATTCGGCGGCGTCAAACAATCGGGCCTTGGCCGTGAAGGCAGCCACCACGGCACCGAAGACTACCTGGAGATGAAATACATCTGCCTGTCGATCTGACCGGCCCGAAAGAGCGCGGGCTTGCGGCTTTTTTTTGGTAAAAATACTCAAACACAACGAAAAAGGCCGCCCATCCGAGCGGCCTTTCCAATTACTGGGGCGGCTGGGTCAGCTGCGCTTGCCGTGATCTTCGTCCTCGTCATCCTCATCATCCGCATCCGGCAGATTGAAGAAACTGTCGGCATTCGAAAAATCGCGCGGTGATTTTTCTTCATCATCCCGGTGCGGCTGGCTCAGATGTTCCAACCCCGAAATCCGCGGCTCTTGCCCCATGGCAAGGCTGGTCTCGGTCGAGACCAGCTTGCGCCGCTCGTCATCGGTCATCAGCCCGCCCTCGGCTGCCTTTTTCTTGGCGGCCTTTTGCACTTCCGAATCCAGTTCCGTCTGCCGGCACAGCCCCAGCGCGACCGGATCAATCGGGGTGATATTGCCGATGTTCCAATGCGTGCGCTCACGGATCGAGGCGATCGTCGGCTTCGTCGTGCCCACCAGACGCGCAATCTGCGCATCGGCCAATTCCGGATGGAACTTCACCAACCAGTAAATCGCGGCCGGCCTGTCCTGACGCTTCGACAGCGGCGTATAGCGCGGCCCACGGCGCTTTTCCTCGCCCACGGCGGCGGCGTTGAATTTCAGCCGCAGCTTGTATAGCGGGTCTGCCTCGCCCTTCCTGATCTCTTCGGGGTCCAGCTGGTTCGACGCAACCGGGTCAAACCCCTTCACGCCCGCCGACACATCGCCATCGGCAATGCCCTGCACTTCCAGCTCGTGTATTCCGCAAAAATCAGCCACCTGCTTGAAGGTCAGCGTCGTATTATCCACCAGCCAAACGGCGGTCGCCTTTGACATCAAGGGTTTGCTCATCGGATCTCTCCTTTACAAATCTCTCCCGTGCCGGGAAAACGGCTGCGACCTTAGCCGCCATTCCACGTTTTCAGGGGGAATTGCCGTCTATATAGTGCCGATCAGGACCAGAGAAAAGAGAAAATGCGCCACTACCTTGCCCTCGCTCTGATGCTGCTGGCCAGCCCGCTTTCGGCCGAGGGCGAAAAGGCGGGTAAGTTTGACTATTACGTCCTGTCATTGGGCTGGTCGCCAACCTGGTGCAGCACCACCGGCGATGCCCGCAAAGACGACCAATGCCACCCCCGGCATGACTTCGGCTTTACCCTGCACGGGCTTTGGCCGCAGTATGAACGCGGCTGGCCCAGCTATTGCCACACCCCGCACCGTGACCCGACCCGACGCCAATCCGACGCGATGAAAGACATCATGGGGTCCGGCGGGCTGGCGTGGTATCAATGGAAAAAGCACGGCCGCTGCGCCGGTATTCCGGCAGCGGACTATTTTGCAACCTCGCGGCAAGCCTATGACAGCATTGTCATCCCCGATGTTTTCAGGACCTTGCACAAGGACGTGAAACTACCCGCCGCGATCGTCGAAGAGGCGTTTCTTGAGGCCAACCCCAGCCTTGCCCCCGACATGATCACCATCACCTGCGACCAGGGCATGATCCAGGAGGCCCGCATCTGCCTGACCAAAGACTTGACCCCCCGCCCCTGCGCCCCCGACTTGCAACGTGATTGCAAAATGACCGGCGCACTGATGGAAGCAATCCGTTAAGCCGCAGCTATGGCGTATGCCAAACGTATGCATAGCCTCTGTACGGGTTCCGCACCGTTTTTCTACGGCATCTAGCGCACCTTTAGCACGATCTTGCCAATATGCGCGCTGGTCTCCATCCGGATATGGGCGGCAGCGGCATCGGCCAGCGCAAATTCCGAATCATGCACGGGCTGAACCTTGCCAGTCGCAATCAACGGCCAAAGGTTCTTCTTTAATTCCAGCGCAATAGCAGCCTTTGCCCCGTCCGATTGCGGGCGCAGCGTGCTGCCCGTCAGGGTCAGGCGGCGCATCATCACCTGGGCAAAGTTGATCTCGGCTTTCGGACCCTCCAGAAAGGCGATGAACACCATCCGCCCATCATCAGCCAAGGCTTTGATATTACGCGAAATATAACTTCCGCCTACCATATCCAGGATAAGGTCAGCCCCACCCTCGCCGCGTAAAACCTCAACAAAATCCGCGTTGCGATAGTTGATGGCCACCGCCCCCAAACCTGTGCAGGCCGCGCATTTCTCATCCGACCCGGCAGTGGCAAATACCCGCGCCCCCAGTGCCTTTGCCACCTGAATAGCAGTGGTGCCAATGCCCGACGATCCGCCATGCACCAAAAACCGCTCTCCGGCCTGAAGCCCCCCGCGCATCACCACATTCGACCACACGGTAAAGGCGGTTTCCGGCAGGCAAGCCGCTGATTTCAAATCCATTCCCGCCGGAATGGGCAAAGCATGAGCAGCCGGACACACCGCGTATTCCGCATACCCCCCGCCGGGCAACAGCGCGCAAACCGCATCCCCCACCGCCCAGTCAGCAACCCCCGGCCCCAGCGCGGCTATGTGCCCCGCAGCCTCCAACCCCGGCAGATCCGAGGCGCCGGGGGGCGGCAAATAGGCCCCCGCACGTTGCAACGCGTCAGGCCGGTTAACTCCCGCGTAGGCAATTTCAATCAATATCTCGCCATAGCCCGGCACCGGCACCGGGCGCTGGCACTGTTGCAACACCTCGGGTCCGCCCGGTTCAGTAATTTCAACGGCGCGCATCATATCTTGCATCATCACAGCCCCTCTCGGCCCGGCATTGGTTCACGCGCTGGTGCGCGGACCCCTTCCAGCAAACGCTTGATCAGGGGGTTGGTGGTGACGGCCCCCTTCACCTTTTCAAACTGCATCACATCTGCAATCCGGCGGTCCAGAAATTCCCATGTGGCGGCGTGCCCGTCAGAGGTATCACCGACCCAGAAAAGCACCGTGGCCGAATAGACGCCAGATAACGTCAACCGCTTGGAATACCAGTTGAAATCACGGCTTTCATCACCCAGTGCCCGCCAGATCGCATCCGCCGTGCCCCAGATCAGTGCAGCCCCTGTCGCCATATTGGCGGGCAGCGCAAAGACCGATGCGCCGCGCCGCACCAGTTCGGGGTCGGCCTCTTCCAGCCGAAACCGCACCGCCGCCGCCACCTTTTCGCGAAATTTCATGCCGTCCAGTTCCGCATCGTCCAATGCCGACAGCATCAGCTCATCGCCCGCACGGTGGTATTCCACCGCAAGATCCACCGCCCCCCGCGGACAGATCACCCGTGCCAGCCCCATATCCATTTCCAGATCGGTCACCGCCGCACGAAACGCCGGTTCCGACCAGCCGTCAAACGGCACATGCGGGACGATTGCCGCCAACAGGTCGGCCCGCGCGGCAGGCACCTCCAAACGAGTGTTTTTCATCGGCTTTCCTTCCAGTCGCGGCAGTAGACAAACCACCATTGCCCTGCTATATGGCCGCTTCCTGCAATTTCATGCAACTCAAACTTAGGAAGGTGGTGACAACCACATGCAGGTCAGCGTTCGCGACAACAACGTCGAACAGGCGCTTCGTGCCCTGAAGAAAAAACTTCAGCGCGAGGGTGTGTTTCGTGAAATGAAGCTCAAGCAACATTTCGAAAAACCGTCCGTGAAGAAAGCCCGCGAGCAAGCCGAAGCCGTTCGGCGCGCCCGTAAACTGGCACGCAAGAAGGCCCAACGCGAAGGCGCACTCTAAGCCCTTTGCCGGTCTGAAGCGACTGGAACACTGGCGGGGCAACCCGCACCGAGGAACCCCCGTGGCCCTGCCATCGGGGGTTTTTTGCAGGCCTGCGCCGTGCCATTGACATTCGCAGCGCCGCATTGGCCTTGTTGAGTATCATGTTGGATCTACGCCCCGTCTTGCACATCCTCGGTCTGATCCTTGCCGTACTGGGGGCAAGCATGCTGGCACCCATGACCATTGACCTGCTGACCGCAAACCGCAACTGGCAAACCTTTTTCGAGGCCGGGGTCGAAACCATGCTGACGGGGACGTTGCTGGCAATTGCCAGCCGATCACCCACGCCGCAGGGGCTTTCGGTGCGGCAGGCCTATTTACTGACGGCCGGCATCTGGGTGGTCTTACCGGCTTTTGCCGCATTGCCCTTCATGCAGGGCGCCCCCTACGCCACCCTGACCGACGCTTACTTCGAGGCGGTCTCAGGGATCACCACTACCGGGTCATCGGTGTTTCCGGGGTTGGGGTCACTACCCCCCGGCGTGGTGCTTTGGCGCGGTATGCTGAACTGGATGGGGGGCTTGGGCATTGCCTTTGTGGCGATGATCTTCCTGCCCGTCATGCGGATCGGAGGGATGCAGTTCTTTCGCACCGAAGGCTTTGATACGCTTGGTAAAATCCTGCCAAGGGCGCGCGATATTGCCCGCGCGTTGGTGGTCGTCTATCTGGGCCTGACACTGCTGTTCACGATCACCTACGGCGCCCTGGGGATGACCACATTCGAGGCGATCATCCACGCGATGTCGACCATATCAACCGGCGGTTTTTCCACGTCTGACGCCAGTTTCGCCGCCTTTTCTGGCCCGGCTGAATATGCCGGCGCGCTGTTCATGCTGCTAAGTGCGATGCCCTTCATCCGGTTTGCCCAATTGGCCCGCGGCGCGACCCGGCCAATCTGGCTAGATACACAGATCCGCGGGCTGCTGCGTTGGTTTTGCTATGCCACGGCGGCAGTTGTGGCATGGCGCGTGATCCGCACCGAGGTCGGGTTTGAGCCTGCCTTGCGTGAAACGTTGTTCAATCTGTCCTCAATCATGACCGGAACCGGCTTTGGATCAGCCGATATCAGCACCTGGGGTAATTTTCCGGTTGTTGTCATGTTCATCGTTGGGATGATCGGCGGCTGCACCGGATCCAGTTCAGGGTCATTGTCGGTGTTTCGCTGGCAGGCACTGGGGGCAGCCATCCGGGCCGCCGTGCAGCAGCTGCATTCGCCGCACCGGCTGGTCATGCCGCGCTATGACGGCAAGACGCTGGGCGATGATGTGCTGAACCCGCTGATGATGTATTTCACCGGGTATATCCTGACGCTGGGCACGCTTTCGGTGGCCGTTTCCATGACCGGGGTCGATATGACCTCGGCGCTGTTCGCAATCTGGACCTCGCTGGGAAATATCGGCTACGCGCTGGGGCCGATGACCGCGCGCACCGGCACGATGATTGACTTCAACGACGCCGCGACCTGGGTCATGACGCTGGCAATGTTGCTGGGTCGGCTGGGTCTTTTGGCGATTCTGGTGGTGTTTTTGCCGCGCTTCTGGCGTGGCTAGACCGGTAGGGCGGTAGTTTTGAACACGGTGCGCAGCGCGAAACTGCTTTGCATCTGCGCCACGCCGGGCAGGCGCGCCAGGTAAGCGCGGTGGATGCGCGCGAAATCCTCGGTATCCTCGGCCACGACCTTCAGCAGATAGTCAGCGCTGCCTGCCATCAGGTGGCATTCCAGCACATCGGGGATCTTCTTCACCTCGCGCTCGAACGCCTCAAGCACCTCATCAGCCTGCCCCGACAGGGTGATTTCGACAAAAACCGTGGTCGGGCGCCCCAGTTTACGGGCATCCAGCAGCGCCACATAGTCGCGAATCAGCCCGTCTTCCTCTAACCGCTGCACCCGCCGGTGACAGGCTGACGCCGATAGGTTGACCCGCTCCGATAGCTCGGAGTTCGAAATGCGGCCCTGCTTTTGCAGTACGTTCAAAATACGTCGATCTGTAGCGTCTAATGTCATATCCACGCACATTCCTGCGAAAAACGGCCTTGATTGCCGCAACTGCCACCAAAACACATTGCATCACAAACTCAACTTTTCAACGCAATTACGCACAAGATAGGTCATGCTTCTTCTTATAAGGTCAAATCGGCGCAAAAACAGGACGCGGCCAGAATCAGGGAAGGCGACAGCATGCGAATTGGATGCCCCAAAGAAATCAAACCGCAAGAGTTTCGCGTTGGATTGATCCCCGATGCCGCACGCGAGGCGGTTGCCCACGGCCATGAGGTGCTGGTGGAAACCGGCGCCGGTATTGGCGCGGGGTTTACTGACGCGGATTATACCGCGGCCGGCGCGCGGATCGTGGCCGCCCCGGATGAGGTTTTCACCCAGGCTGACATGATCGTAAAAGTCAAAGAGCCCCAGCCCGCCGAGCGTAAATACCTGCGTAAAGGCCAGATCATGTTTGCGTATCTGCACCTTGCCCCAGACCCCGCACAAACCAAGGATCTGCTGGCCTCGGGGGCAACCTGTATCGCCTATGAAACCGTGACGGACCGTGCCGGAGGTTTGCCGCTGCTGGCGCCGATGTCCGAGGTGGCGGGGCGACTGGCACCGCAAGTCGGGGCGTGGGCGCTGCAAAAGGCCAACGGCGGGCGCGGCATCTTGTTGGGCGGCGTGCCGGGTGTGCCGCCGGCGGATGTGGTTATCATCGGCGGTGGTGTGGTGGGCACGGCGGCTGCACGCGTTGCGGTGGGCATGGGCGCGCGGGTGACGGTGCTGGACCGCTCTATCGCGCGGCTGAGTTTTCTCGATGACCTGTTTCACGGAACGCTGACCACGCAATACGCCAATCAGGCGGTCACGGCAGATCTTGTCACGCGGGCAGATATGGTGATCGGCGCGGTGCTGGTGCCGGGGGCTTCGGCACCCAAACTGGTAAAGCGGGGCGATCTGGTCCGGATGCGGCCAGGCGCCGTCATCGTCGATGTGGCCATTGATCAGGGCGGCTGCATTGAAACCAGCCACGCCACCACCCATCAGGACCCCATCTACGAGGTGGACGGGATCATCCATTACTGCGTTGCCAACATGCCCGGCGCCGTGGCCCGTACCGCGACCATGGCGCTTGGCCATGCGACGCTGCCCTTCATTCTGGCGCTGGCGGACAAGGGCTGGAAACAGGCCTGTACTGATGATCCTCACCTGAAGGCGGGGTTGAATGTCCACGCCGGCCAGCTGACCTATGCCGCCGTCGGTGAGGCCCTTGGCCTGCCCCATATCACCGCCGACGATGCACTGACCGTCTGAACGAAAAGGCCCGGTCCTGCGACCGGGTCCCGGTCCTGCGCTATGGGCCTATTTCTTCAGCGCATCACGAATTTCCAACAGCACCTCAATCTCGGTCGGGCCTGAGGGCGCAGCGGGAACCGGCTCGCCCTCTTTGATGGCGGCATCCTTGATGCGGTTTACCATCTTCACCAGCAAAAAGACCACGAAAGCGATGATCAGGAAATTGATCACGGCGGTAAAGAACGCACCATACGCAAACACTGGCGCGCCCGCATCCTTTGCCGCGACCAACGAAGTGTAATCACCCTCGCCAAGGTTGATGAACAGGTTGGAGAAATCCATCCCCCCGGTAACCAGTCCGATGATCGGGTTGATAAGATCGCCCACAAGCGATGTGACAATAGCCGTAAATGCCGCCCCGATGATGATGCCAACGGCCATGTCCATGACATTGCCTTTGGCGATGAAATCTCTGAACTCTTTGATCATTCCATATCCCCACACTTGCCGCCTTGTCCGGGCGCGAATATCCGAAAGTTAACATATATTTGACCACAGCACAGCCTTTCGCAAAGGGGAAATATCTGCGCTCTTACCCCCTGACCCAAGGAGATACCGATGACCGATCTTTCCGCCTTCCCGATCACCCGCCGTTGGCCACCCCGCACGCCAGGCGCGATCCAGCTTTATTCCATGACCACGCCAAACGGGGTCAAGGCGTCGATCGCGCTTGAAGAAATGGGCTTGCCCTATGACGCGCATCTGGTCGATTTCACCACCAATGACCAGATGAGCCCGGAATTCCTGTCGCTGAACCCCAACAACAAGATCCCGGCGATCATCGACCCGAATGGACCCGGCGGACAGCCTCTGCCCCTGTTCGAAAGCGGCGCCATCCTGATTTACCTGGCCGAAAAGACAGGGCAGCTTTTACCCAACACAAACCGCTTTGAAGTGTTGCAATGGCTGATGTTCCAGATGGGCGGCATCGGGCCAATGTTCGGCCAATTGGGGTATTTCCACGCTTTCGCCGGCAAAGAGATTGACGACCCCCGCCCCAAGGAACGCTATCGCGCCGAGGCTGAACGCCTTCTGAAAGTGCTCGACGGCGCCTTGGCCGGGCGCGACTGGGTCGCAGGCAGCTATTCCATTGCGGATATCGCAATTGCCCCGTGGCTACGCACCTTGCACGATTTCTATCAGGCGGGTGACATTACGGGCTGGGATACTTTGAAAAACGTACCGGGTTATCTTGACCGCTTTCTTGCCCGGCCCGCCGTGCAACGCGGATTGACCCAACCGCCACGGGATTGAATTTTCTTTGGTCGAAATACTCCCGCCGGAGGCTCCAACCTTTGTTGATGGAGCCTCCGGCGGGAGTATTTCGACCAAAGAAAAGCCGGATCAACCCCGAATCATTTCCGCCGCACGTTCGGCAATCATGATCGTGGGCGCGTTGGTATTGCCGCCGATAAGCCGTGGCATGACCGAAGCATCGACAACGCGCAGTCCGCTGATACCGTGCAATTGCAAGTCGGGGGCCACTACCGCCATGTCACCCTGACCCATGCGACATGTGCCGACGGGGTGATAAATCGTGTCGGCCCGGTTGCGAATATCGGTTGCAAAGGCAGCGTCTGACCCATCATGCGGGTAAAGCCGCGTGCCACGCCATGGAGCAAGCGCTGGAGCGTTGAGGATTTGCGCCAGCAGTTGGCCGGCGGCGATCATTCTGGTCATGTCCCGCGGGTCAGATAGGTAGTTTGGGTCAATATGGGGCGGATCTGCGGGATTGGCGCTGGTAAGGCCGACATGGCCACGGCTTTCGGGATAGAGCAGACAGATATGGGCTGAGTAGCCATTGGCCATATGAAAGTTGCGCATATGCTGGTCAACGATTCCAATCACGAAATGAATTTGCAAATCAGGCTGTGCCTCATTTGGATTGCTACGCAAAAAGGCTCCGGCCTCGGCCATGGGCGAGGCAAATAACCCCGTGCCGGACTTTCGCCATTTCCACGCCGCGCGCGCCAGCCGCGCCAATCCAGCAGGGTTCAGTCCGACAACATCGGCCAGTCGGGAGTGGTGGCTGATGGTGTAGTCCAGATGATCTTGCAGGTTTGCCCCCACGCCGGGCAGATGGTGACGCATCGTGATGCCCTGTGCTGACAGTTCCGCCTCGGGGCCGATCCCCGACAACATCAAAAGTTGAGGCGACCCGAACACCCCCGCTGACAAGATCACTTCGCGACGCGCCTCAACCTGAAAGCGGATCCGCCCGCGGCGGGCTTGGACACCTGTTGCACGGCCTTCAACTAGCACAATCCTTTCGGTCAGGGTGCGGGTCAGCACCGTTAGGTTAGACCGCATCATAGCGGGGAAAAGATAGGCGGCAGCAGTCGAGCACCGTTCGCCTCGTCTTCTGCCGTGGTGGTATTGGGTGACCTGATACAACCCCGCGCCTTCCTGTGCCCGGCCGTTGAAATCATCGTTGCGAGGTATTTGCAGGCTTTCGCAGGCATCAAAGAACGCGCGGCTGATCTGGCGGGGGGATTGCTGGTCACAGACCTGCAGGGGGCCATCCGCGTTGTGCAAGGCACTGTTCCCGCGCGCATTGCCCTCGGCGCGCAGAAAATAGGGCAGGCATGCGGCCCAGTCCCAGCCCGTTGCGCCCAGATTGGCCCATTCATCGTAATCGGCAGGCCGACCACGCACATAGAGCATCGCGTTGATTGCCGAAGAACCGCCCAGCGCCCGCCCCCGCGGCTGGAACCCGCGCCGACCGTTCAACCCCGGCTGTGGCGCGGTATGCAGCGCCCAGTTGTTCAGCTTGGGCCGCCCCGACACCATCGCCCCCACCAGTGCCGGTGCCCGCACAAGGATGCCGTTGCCACCGCCCCCCGCCTCGATCAGGCAGACGCTGGCATGCGGATTTTCAGACAAGCGCGCGGCCAGAACCGCGCCTGCCGAACCACCGCCGACGATGACATAATCGAAAATCAAAGCTGCCTCCCCCACACGGGAAAGCTTATGCTTTCATGACCGCCTGTCCATCGTGACGTCGTGTTCCGGCCCTGATCAGGTGCGCAGGGTGCCGCCGGTCGCCCTTTTGACCTTGTCGATGATCTTGGCCGATACCGCCTCGATCTCGGATTCGGTCAGGGTCTTGTCGCGGGGTTGCAGCCGCACCGTCAGCGCGAGCGACTTTTTCCCCGCCCCCATCTGCGCCTCGGCCTTGTCGCCGCCGAACTGATCAAACACGCGCACGCTTTCGATCAGCACCTTGTCGGCGCCTGTGGCGGCGTTGACCAGCGTCAGGGCCTCGACCCCGGCATCCACGACGAAGGCAAAGTCCCGGTCCACCGCCTGCAGATCCGATAGCACCAGCGCCGGACGCGTAGGCGTTTTCACCTTTGGAAAGGGGACATTTTCGACGAACACTGTAAAGGCAACCGCCGGGCCCTTCACGCCCATGTCGCGCAGCACGCGGGGGTGGACCTCGCCAAAGGAGCAGATCGCCTTTGGCCCCAGCGCCATCACGCCGGAACGGCCGGGGTGCCACCAGTCCGCAACCTTGCGGTTGATCTGCACCTTGGCCGGGGCGCCAATCGCCGCCAGCACCGCCTCGGCGTCGGCCTTGGCGTCGTAGATATCAACGGGGCGGCGGCTGGCAAACGCATCGCGTGGGGCGGTGGCCCCCACCAAAAGGCCGGTCGCCTGAAGATGCTGTTCGCCCGGTTCGCCGCCGTGGAAGGCGGGCCCAACCTCAAACAGTGCAAGATCGGCAAAGCCGCGGGCCTGATTGCGGGCGGCGGCCTGCAACAGACCGGGCAAAAGATCGGGGCGCATATGGGTCATTTCACTGCTGATCGGGTTTTCGATCCGGGTGATTTCGGCGCCACCCCCGAACAGCCCGGCGCTGGCGCTGTCGATGAAGCTGTAGGTCACACATTCGTTGTACCCCAAGCCCGCGATCGTGCGGCGCGCCGCCTTTTCGCGCATCTGGATCGGGGTCAGGATCGGGCCGGGCACGCCGGTGGTTTCGCGTGCAAGCGGACGGCCCACCAGCTTGCTCAGGCTGGCGACGCGGGCGACCTCTTCGACCAGATCGGCCTCGCCCAGAACGTCGGGGCGCCAGCTGGGCGGGGTGGCCATATCGCCGTTCAGGGTAAAGCCAAGGGCGGTCAACGTGGCGCGCTGTTCAGCCTCGGGGATGTCCATGCCGACAAGGCTGATCACCCGTGCGGGATTCAGCTTATAGGCGCGCGACGTGTCGGGAACGGCACCGTCCTGCACCACGTCAGACGCCTCGCCGCCGCACAGTTCCAGCACCATCTGCGTCGCCAGTTCCAACCCCGGCAGGGTGAATTCCGGGTCCACGCCGCGTTCGAACCGGTAGCGCGCATCCGAGTTGATTTTCAGCGCGCGCCCCGTGGCGGCAATGGTGATCGGGTCCCAATAGGCGGATTCGAGAAACACATCGGTCGTTGTCTCGGTGCAGCCTGACGCTTCGCCGCCCATGATCCCGGCAAGGGATTCGGGGCCATGATCGTCGGAAATGATCATCTGGCCTTCACGAAGCGGATAGGTTTTACCGTCCAGCGCCAGCAGGCTGTCGCCCTCGGATGCGGGGTGAATACGCAGGCCGCCGCTGACCTTGGCGGCATCAAACACATGCAGCGGGCGGTTCAGATCGACGGTGAACAGGTTTGTCAGGTCAACCAGCGCTGAAATCGGCCGCAGCCCGATGGCGCGCAGCCGCTGTTGCAGCCAGTCGGGGCTGGGGCCGTTCTTGACGCCGCGGATCAGCCGCCCGGCAAACAGCGGGCAACCCTTTTCCTTTAACGCAGGGTCGATAGTCACCGAAATCGGGCAGGCAAAACCACCCGGCACCGGCACAATTTCCATGGGCTTCAGCCGCCCGAGGCCCCGCGCCGCCAGATCGCGCGCGATACCGCGAACCCCCAGCGCATCGGGGCGGTTCGGGGTGATCTTGATGTGGATCATCGGGTCCACAACCTCGGGGCGGTGATCGGCCAGCCAATCGGTGAACTTCTGCCCGACGTGACCGGACTCCAGCTCGATGATGCCGTTATGTTCGTCGCTCAGCTCAAGTTCGCGTTCCGAGGCCATCATGCCATGGCTTTCGACGCCGCGAATTTTGCCGATGCCCAGCGTGACATCAATGCCCGGCACATAATCGCCCGGCTTGCACAGCACCACGGTGATGCCTTCGCGCGCATTGGGCGCGCCGCAAACGATCTGCTTGTCGCCCTCATCGGTTTCCACCACGCAGACGCGCAGCTTGTCCGCATCGGGGTGCTGCACCGCCGATTTGACCCGCGCGAGGGTAAAGGCCGCAAGCCTTGCCGCCGGGTTCACCACCTCTTCGACCTCAAGACCAAGGTCGGTGAGGGCATAGGTGATTTGATCGAGGGTGGCCTCGGTTTCGAGATGATCTTTCAGCCAGGAGAGGGTGAATTTCATTGTGTGATCTTTCCACTTTCACATAGCCATAGCTCACGGTACCGTGAAGGCACAGCTTCACCAAGGGAGTGTCCCCTGTCATGAAAAGCATTGTGTTCACTGCATCCATTGTATTGGCTCTGACGGGTTGCGCCGCCACGTCGGTTACGCCGGTCTCCAAGAATCAAGTCATTATTTCTACAAGTGCCGCGCCAGCCTGCGGCCGATCGGGCGCGGCCAAAGTCGCCTCCAAGATGGCCGCCGTTGAGACGGTCCGGCGCGGATATCAACGGTATATTATTGTTGGAGCTAACAGCGCCAATAATGTTCAGGCAATCCGCACGGGGCCGACCTACTCGAACACCTACGCGAACGCCTCTGTTTATGGCAACACAGCGACGGGAAGCGCGACGACATATTACGGTGGTCAGCAGACGGTCATCTTCGGTAGTAATGACTCCGACTTGGGCGTCGTGATGTTTAACCCAGGTGAGCAGGGTTTCAAAAACGGTATTGACGCTCGAAGCGAGCTTGGTCCCGATTGGGAGAAGCTCGTCAAAGATGGCATTCGCACCTGCACCTGACACCCAAGTTGGTTGGCTCGACATTACCGGCTCAACCCCCCCGGCACCGTCGGTATGTCGAGCGCGGCGAATCCGTAGTGTTTCAGCCAGCGCAGGTCAGACTCGAAGAACGCCCGCAGATCGGGGATGCCGTATTTCAGCATGGCGATCCGGTCGATGCCCATGCCAAAGGCAAAGCCCTGATACTGGTCGGGGTCGATGCCGCCGGCGGCCAGCACCTTGGGGTGCATCATGCCAGATCCGAGGATCTCCATCCAGCTGTCGCCCTCGCCTATCTTCAGCTGGCCGCCCTCCCATGAGCAGCGAATATCGACCTCGGCCGAGGGTTCGGTGAAGGGAAAATGGCTGGCGCGGAAGCGTAATTCGACGTTGGGAACCTCAAAATAGGCGCGGCAGAATTCTTCCAGCACCCATTTCAGGTTGGCCATGGAAATGTCCCGGCCAATCGCCATGCCCTCGACCTGATGGAACATCGGCGCGTGGGTCTGGTCCATGTCCATGCGGTAAACGCGGCCCGGCGCAATCACCCGGATCGGGGCGCCCTGCGTCTGCATCGCGCGGATCTGCACGGGGCTGGTGTGAGTGCGCAGCACATGCGGCGGGCGCAGGTCGCCCGGATCGCGGGCCATGAAGAACGTGTCATGTTCCTGCCGCGCAGGGTGTTCGGGCGCGATGTTGAGCGCGTCGAAATTATACCAGTCGGATTCAACCTGCGGGCCTTCGGCCACGGCAAAGCCCATATCAGCGAAAATCGCGGTGACCTCTTCGGTAACCTGCGATACGGGGTGGATCGTGCCCACCCGGCGCGGGCGGGCGGGTAGTGTCACATCCAGCCATTCGTTGCGCAGACGCGCATCCAGCGCGGCATCGGCCAGCCCGGCCTTGCGGGCGCGCAATGCGGCGTCAATTTCGTCTTTCAGGCGGTTCAGCGCGGCGCCGGTGGTCTGGCGCTGTTCGGGGCTCATCTGGCCAAGCTCACGCATTTTCAGCGAAATTTCGCCCTTCTTGCCCAAGGCGGCCAGCCGGATCCCCTCTAGCGCCGCCTCATCGGTAGCGTCAGCGATACCCGCCAGATATTTGCCCTTCAGCGCGTCCAGATCTGCCATGACCTACTCCTGAATTTCCGGCCTTTTGCTAGCCAGCCCCGGCCCGGATTGCAAGCCGCGCAAAAGAAAAACCCCGCGCCGGGCCAAAGCCAGCGCGGGGTTCTGATGTCGTCCCTTGTCAGGGATTACGCAGCCGCGGCGGCCTTCGCCTGTTCGACGATCGCGCCAAAGGCGTCAGGTTCGTGGACGGCCAGATCGGCCAGAACCTTGCGGTCCACCTCGATCCCGGCAAGGCCCAGACCGTTGATGAAGCGCGAATAGGTCATTTCAGCATCAAACGCGCGCACCGCGGCGTTGATCCGCTGAATCCACAGCGCGCGGAAGCTGCGCTTGCGGGCCTTGCGGTCGCGCGTGGCGTATTGCTGCGCCTTATCGACGGCCTGCGTGGCGGTGCGGAAGTTGCGCGACCGAGAGCTGTAGTAGCCTGCGGCAGCTTTGATTACCTTGCGGTGGCGAGCGTGGGTAACTTTACCCGATTTAACGCGAGACATGGATCAAACTCCTCAACGATCGTAGGGCATGTATTTTTTGACGATCTTGGCATCGCAAGCCGCCAGGATCATCGTGCCGCTTGCATCGCGGATGAACTTGGTGGTGCGTTTGATCATGCCGTGGCGCTTACCCGCGTGGCCGGCCTTGACCTTGCCTGTCGCGGTAAACGTGAACCGCTTTTTGGCGGCCGATTTGGTCTTCATCTTGGGCATTTTCATCTCCTCTTGCGAGTGTGTAGTCGCACGACTCGGCATGCCACTTTGGCCGGCCGTGCGGTTTATAGAGCGCGCCTGATAGCCGGGTGCGCAAAGCTTGGCAAGTGGGTGCAGCCAGATTTCGGCCCCTTAGCGAAATATCCCTGCGATGACGCGGGTAAACACCTCGGGGATCTGGCCGGCGGAATAGCCGCCGGGCTTGGTAACGATAGCGCCAAGGATCAACCCGCCGCTGACCACAACCGCGATGATAGCCGCGCGCGGCGGGCGGCTATCGGAAAACGCCGAAATCACTGCGGGGATGGAAAGCGCCCCGATGATAATGCCCAGCACCAATACAACATCACTATCCACGCCGTCCTCCCGACGGTTACAGTGTGGAAAGGTTACTCTGGCTCTGAGCGGAAAATCAACCTTTCATCACAAGGGGCTACGCGCAGGATGTTGGTTGTACCCGGAACATTGAACGGCACCCCGGCGGTCACCACGATCAGGTCGGTTTTCTCGGCAAAGCCAAACTCGCGCGCAGCGCGAGCGGCATTGACCACGGCCATCTTGAAGCGCGAGACATCTTCGCACAGCACCGCATGCACGCCCCAGGTCAGGCTTTGCCGACGCAGCGTTTCAGGCAGCGGCGACAGCGCGATGATCGGCACGCGGGGCCGTTCGCGCGCCACAAGGCTGATCGTCTTGCCCGATTGGCTGTAACAGCAGATGGCGGAAATATTGGTGGTTTCAGCGATTTCGCGCGCGGCGGACACGATCGCATCAGCGACGGTCTGGCGGTTGGCGCGGCGGCTCGCCTCGATCACTTCGCGGTAGGTGGGGTCGCTTTCGACCGATTGGGCGACCGAATCCATGGTTGTCACCGCCTCAACCGGGTAGCGCCCGGCGGCGCTTTCGGCTGACAGCATCACCGCATCGGCGCCCTCATAGATTGCGGTTGCCACGTCCGACACTTCGGCACGGGTCGGCATCGGGCTTTCGATCATCGATTCAAGCATCTGCGTGGCCACGATCACCGGCTTGGCCGCTGCACGCGCCCCGCGCACAAGACGTTTCTGGATCGGCGGCACCGAATGGACCGGCAATTCAACCCCCAGATCGCCACGCGCCACCATGATCCCATCCGACACTTCGAGAATTTCGGCATAGGCCCGCACCGCTGCGGGCTTTTCGATTTTCGACAGGATCGCGGCGCGGCCGCGAGCCAGATCACGCGCCTCGATCACATCTTCGGGGCGCTGCACGAAGGATAACGCCAGCCAGTCCACGCCCATTTCGCAGGCGAATTCCAGATCGGCGCGGTCCTTATCGGATAGCGCGGCCAAGGGCAGCACCACATCGGGCACGTTCACCCCCTTGCGGTTAGAGATAGTGCCACCGGTCGTGACCGTGCAATTGGCGAAATCCGGGCCGCAATCATTCACCGTCATGCGGATCTTGCCGTCATTGACCAGAAGCGAAGACCCCGGCTCCAACGCCGCGAAAATCTCGGGGTGGGGTAGACAGACGCGGTCCTCGCCCCCCTCGGCCGGGTCAAGGTCAAAGCGGAAGGCGGCGCCGTCGGACAGATCAGCCTCACCATAGGCAAAGACGCCGACCCGCAGTTTGGGCCCCTGAAGGTCGGCCAGAATGGCAATCGGGCGCCCGGTTTCAGCCTCGATCCGGCGGATGATGCCGTGGTTGGCGCGGTGCGTGTCATGGTTGCCATGGCTCATGTTCAGGCGAAACACATCTGCCCCGGCCTCAAACAGCGCGCGGATCGTTTCATAGTCGCTGGATGCCGGGCCCAATGTAGCCACGATCTTGACGTTACGAAGGCGTCTCATGGGGCCTCGTTCTCCGATCCGTTTGGTTTGATTTATGCTGCGGGTTGGTGAAATTTATGGCGCAGTTTCGTGCACATGGCAACTGGCACAGCCGCCGCTACTGCCGTAAATTCGCAAAAAAGGCAAAAGTGAAAGTTCCATGGCGCATCCCCCTTTTGAAATCATTGGCGCAGACCGCCCCGGCCGCTGGCTGATCACCTGCGATCACGCTACGAACACGGTGCCCGACTGGGTGGGCGGCGGCAGCCTTGGCATTACCCCCGAGGATATGGCCCGCCATATCGCCTATGATGTGGGCGCCGCCGGGTTGGCGCGGCGGCTGGCGGCACGGCTGGAGGCGCCCGCGATCCTGTCGAATTTCTCGCGATTGGTGATTGATCCGAACCGGGGCGAAGATGACCCGACGCTGGTGATGAAGCTATACGACGGCACGATCATCCCCGCCAATCGCCACGTCGGCCCCGCCGAGGTTGAACAGCGGCTGGCCCGGCTTTATCGGCCCTACCATGCCGCCTACGCCGATCTGGCAGGGCGGCGGCCCGACAGGGTGATCTGCGCGGTTCATTCGTTCACGCCCTGCCTGCGCGGGCGCTGCCCCCGGCCCTGGGCGGTGGGGGTGCTCTATTCGCACCGGGATGAGCGGTTGGCGCTGCCGCTGGTGGCCGCGCTAAAGGCCGACGGGCTGTGCGTGGGCGAGAACGAGCCCTACGCAGGCCATCTGGACGGCGACGCGATTGACCGCCACGCGTTGGCCCCGGGCCGCCCGAACGTGCTGATTGAGGTGCGCAACGATCTGATCGCGCAGGAAGATGGGCAGATCGCCTGGGCGGACCGGATCGCGCCGATCCTCGGCGGTGTTCTGGCCGCCAGCGGGCTTTGACAGGGGGGCGGTTGACTGCCCTGCCCCGCCTGCCAACCGGTCAGATTGCCGCCTTGCGGCTTTCCTCCAGATAGATTTCGCGCAACCGCGTTGCGACCGGGCCGGGTTTGCCACTGCCCAAGGCCACGCCGTCAAGCTCGACTACCGGCATCACAAAGGCCGAGGCCGAGGTGACGAACGCCTCATCTGCGGCTTTGGCCTCTTCAACGGTGAACGGGCGCTCGATCACCTCCATCTGGGCCTCGGCGGCAAAACGCAGCACGGCGTTGCGGGTGATCCCGTGCAGAATGTCGCTGGAAAGCTGCCGGGTAATGATCTTGCCGCCGGTCACGATATAGGCGTTGTTCGAGGTGCCTTCGGTCACGAAACCATCCTCGACCAGCCACGCGTCATCCACCCCGGCCTTTTTGGCCATCATCTTGCCCATCGACGGGTACAAAAGCTGCACCGTCTTGATGTCGCGCCGACCCCAGCGGATATCGTCAATGCTGATCACCCTCATCCCGGTTTTCGCCATCGGGTTATCGGCCAGACCCGGTTTGCTTTGGGTGAACAGCACGATCGTGCTGGGCGTCTGCGCCGGGTCGGGAAAGGCAAAATCACGGTCGCCGGGGTTGCCACGGGTGATTTGCAGATAGATCAGCCCATCCACGATGTTGTTGCGCGCCACCAGTTCACGGTGAACGGCCAACAGATCATCAGTGTTGATCGGGTTGGCCATATCCAGTTCTGCCAAGCTGCGCCCGAGCCGTTTGGCGTGACCGGCAAAATCCAGCAACTTGCCATCCAGAACCGAGGTCACCTCGTAAACCCCGTCAGCCATCAGAAAGCCGCGGTCAAAAATAGACACCTTGGCTTCGGTTTCGGGCAGGTAGTCGCCATTCACATAGACAGTCCGGGTCATTGCAATTTCATCCCCACAAGGCCGCATCGGGCGGGTAAACCTTTCCCGCGTCGTAATGAAGCGGGTTTTCGCGGTCTTCTGCCAGTAACAGCGGCCCGTCAAGATCCACCATGGCCGCCCCCTGCCCGACCAGCACCGCCGGCGCCATCGCGAGGCTGGAGCCGACCATGCACCCAACCATGATCCCATAGCCCTGCGCATGGGCCATATCACGCAGCGCCAACGCCTCGGTCAGGCCACCCGCCTTGTCAAGTTTGATGTTCACCATGTCATATTTGCCCGCCAGCCCCGCAAGGCTGGCCCGGTCGTGGCACGATTCGTCGGCACAGACCGGCAAGGGGCGCGCAATCTCGGACAGCATCTCATCGGCGCCTGCGGGCAGGGGCTGTTCGACCAACGCAACACCCAACCGCACCAGATGCGGGGCCAGATCCTCGTAGATTTCGGCGTCCCAGCCTTCATTCGCATCGACGATGATCCTGGCGCGGGGCGCACCGGCGCGCACGGCCTCAAGCCGGGGCATATCATCGGGGGTGCCCAGTTTGATCTTCAGAACCGGGCGATGGCTGTGGCGCGCGGCGGCGGCGCGCATCGCGGCGGGCGTACCCAGCGACAGCGTGTAGGCGGTGATCAGCGGTTCGGGCGCGGGCAATCCGGCCAGCGCCCAGGCGCGGCGACCCGCCCGCTTCGCCTCCAGATCCCACAGCGCGCAATCAACCGCGTTGCGCGCCGCACCCGGCGGCAGGGCCCCTTGCAGGACCGTGCGGGTAATCCCCGCGGGCAGGCCTTCGATCTGCGCCTGCACCCCTTCGATCGTTTCACCGTAGCGCGCATAGGGCACACATTCGCCCCGGCCTTCATGCGCGCCCCGCCGCACCCGGACCGTCAGAACCCGCGCCTCAGTGCGCGACCCGCGCGAGATGGTGAATACCTCTGCCAGCCGAAACACATCCGCCGTTACCGAAATCATCGCAAAGCCCCTTGATCTGGCCCAGACACCCCCTGGCCGTCTGCGCCAACCTGTCAGATCAGCCCCGACGCGTCCACCGGCTTGCCGCGCCATGGCCTTTACTTTCATGCTGCAAGTGCGAAAGGCCCCTTGAAAAGGGGTGCGCAATAATCTATCCCCTGCAAAGCAATAATCGTAACATCCTTGCGAAAGGTCCTGCCATGAGCTTCCGTGTTCAGCCTGCTGCCCCGGCACGCCCGAATCGTTGCCAGTTGTTCGGCCCGGGTTCACGCTCGGCCATTTTTGAGAAAATGGCGGCAGGGGCGGCAGATGTGATCAACCTTGATCTGGAAGATTCGGTTTCCCCCGACGACAAGCCGCAGGCGCGCGCCAATATCATTCAGGCCAGCCATGACGTTGACTGGGGCAACAAATACCTCAGCATTCGCATCAATGGTCTTGATACGCCGTTTTGGTACCGCGATGTGGTTGATCTGCTGGAACAGGGTTCAGACCGGATCGACCAGATCATGATCCCAAAGGTAGGCTGCGCCGCCGATGTTTACGCGGTGGACGCCCTGGTAACGGCCGTTGAGGCCGCCAAAGGCCGCAAGAAGCGGATCAGCTTTGAGGTGATTATCGAGACCGCCGCCGGCCTGTCCCATGTGGAGGAAATCGCCGCGTCGTCACCGCGTCTGCAAGCGATGAGTCTGGGGGCGGCGGACTTTGCGGCCTCGATGGGGATGGCTACTACGGGTATCGGCGGAACGCAGGAAAACTACTATATGCTGCGTGAGGGGCAGAAATACTGGTCCGACCCGTGGCATTGGGCGCAGACCGCGATTGTCGCTGCCTGCCGCACGCATGGGATTTTGCCGGTCGACGGCCCGTTCGGTGATTTCTCGGATGACGAGGGATTCAGGGCGCAGGCGCTACGGTCAGCGACGCTGGGCATGGTCGGAAAATGGGCGATTCACCCCAAGCAAGTCACGCTTGCCAATGCAGTCTTTACCCCTTCTGACGCTGCGGTTGCCGAGGCGCGCGAAATCCTCGCAGCAATGGCCGATGCCAAGGCGCGCGGAGAAGGGGCGACGGTTTATAAAGGAAGACTGGTTGACATAGCGTCAATCAAACAGGCAGAAGGCATCGTAAGGAACGCGGAATTGATCAACGGCTGATCGATTCCAGATCATCCCGGAGCGGAGATGCGGGGAGGCATCACTGCATGAGGGGTAAGGTAGCGCCCCGGTCCGCAACGGCCGGGGCGCCGTCTTTTCCGGCGCGCGGCACCCGCGTAAAAACTGCTGCGTTGGCGTTCTGCACGCGCAAAGCTGCCAAGGGCAGCAACGCCGCACCCGTCTAACGCAGCGGCAGGCAGATTTCGGTCAACAGATCACCGGGGGCGGTTGTCATCGGATTATTGAGGTAAATCTCAAACACCGCAGAATCGGCAGGCATGGCCCCCGCACCCGCCAACCAGGTGCCATGAAGGTAGTCATAGGCGGCAGGCAGGCCCGAATAGGGGCCCTTGTAGGTCAACACCGCATGGCGGCCCGCCGGCAGGGTAATCAGTTCAAGCGGTGGTGTGATGGTGATGTCATCGGGCACCATCACACCGGCATGGCTGCGCAAATCCACGGGGGCGGTAGCGGTGGGATCATCATGATAGACGCCAAACAAATTTCCCACCTTTCCATATAGATCACGCGATTGAAGGATCGTGCCCAGCCGCTCGAAAGCATGGCTGATTTTTGGGTAGGGGCCTGAATGGGCAACAGCCGCAAGGCGGCGAAACGGTTCCTGGCGGATTTCTACGGTAAACATGCAAGCAACCTCCGATTTGGCATCCGGGGTGCGGCGCGCCCCGATTGTGTCAGATGATGGCCCATTCTACACCCGATCGGGCGCGCCACCGTCATGTTTGTTTGGCCGGGCCGGGGGTGCGTGCATAATCGCGCCGCACAAACCCGCCGAGTTGCAATTGCCCCGCAAGGGCTGCATATAGTCGGGGTTCCGCTACGGAGGGCGACATGACCACCTATCTCGAGTTTGAAAAGCCACTGGCCGAAATCGAAGGCAAGGCGGAAGAGTTGCGCGCGCTGGCCCGCAACAACGCCGAGATGAAGGTGGAAAAGGAAGCCGCCGCGCTGGATAAGAAAGCCGCAGATCTGCTGCGCGATCTATACAAAGACCTCAGCCCCTGGCGCAAATGTCAGGTCGCACGCCACCCCGAAAGGCCGCATTGCAAGGATTATATCGAGGCGCTGTTTTCCGAATATACGCCATTGGCGGGCGACCGGAACTTTGCCGATGATCATGCCGTCATGGGCGGTCTGGCGCGGCTGGATGATATGCCGGTGGTGGTAATCGGCCATGAAAAGGGCAGCGATACCAAGACCCGGCTGGAGCGAAATTTTGGCATGGCCCGCCCGGAAGGCTACCGCAAGGCGATCCGGCTGATGGATCTGGCGGACCGGTTCGGCCTGCCGGTGGTCACGCTGATCGACACGCCCGGCGCCTACCCCGGCAAAGGCGCAGAAGAACGTGGCCAGGCCGAGGCGATTGCCCGGTCAACGCAGAAATGCCTTGAGATCGGCGTGCCGCTGATTTCGGTGGTGATTGGCGAGGGCGGATCAGGCGGCGCAGTGGCCTTTGCCACGGCCGACCGCGTGGCGATGCTGGAACATTCGGTATATTCGGTGATTTCGCCCGAGGGCTGTGCCTCGATCCTGTGGAAGGATGCCGAAAAGATGCGCGAAGCCGCCGAGGCGCTGAAACTGACCGCGCAAGACCTGAAAAAGCTGGGTGTGATCGACCGGATCATCAAGGAGCCGTCCGGCGGCGCGCAACGCGACAAGGCGGCGGCGATTGCCTCGGTCGGGTCAGAGATTGCGCTGATGCTGGCCGAGTTCGCCGGCAAGAAACCCGCCGAGATCATCAAGGACCGCCGCCGCAAATACCTTGATATGGGGGCGAAGGGGCTGGCTGCCTGACCAGCCCGCCCCAGGGTCTGGCGATCAGTCGTCAGTGCCGGCCGTTGTGAAATCAAAGCCGGCTTCGACCAGCAGGCGGTCTGACGCGGTTTCAATGTCACGCTCCAGCCGGGCCATGAATTCCTTGTTGGGCAAGCCCGCGGGGATACGCGGCAGAAACTCGATCACCGCCAGCCCGGGTTTGCGCAGCATCGAGCGGCGCGGCCAGAACGCGCCGACATTGGTGGCAACCGGCACGCAGTCTTGCGCCAGTTCGTTATAAAGCATCGCGGTGCCGATCTTGTAGGGTTGCTTTACCCCCGGTGCTACCCGGGTGCCTTGCGAAAAGATGATCAGCTGACCGCCTTTCGCCTTGTTCTTGCGCACCGCCCTGAGCATCGGTTTGATCGCGGCGGCACGTTTGGCGCGGTCAACCGGGATGCAGCCCGAAAGCCAGGCATACCAGCCAAGGAACGGGGTCCATTTCAGCTCTTTCTTCATGATGTATTTGCCGCGAGGGACGGCGGCAAAGATCATGATGATATCCAGGAACGATTGATGTTTGGCGGCGACCAGAACGTTGTCATCGGGCGGGGTGCCCCGGACCTCGGTTTTCAGGCCGATGATCCAGCCCGCCGACCAGCACACCCAGTTGCAAAAGAAATGCATGACCGCCAGCGTGCCACGCCGCCCGCCCAAAAAGGCCACGGGCAGGCCCAGCGTCGCAATCAGCGCCAGCGCCAGATACATCTGACCGATAAACAGGTAAGAGCGGATATATTGCAGCGCGTGTTTCATCTGATCCCCCTCAGGATACGAAGTGCGGCGGCGCGGGTGGCGGCAAAGGCGACCAGCGCGGCCAGCGGCGGGATCAGCAACGGCCAGACCCAACCTGCGCCCTGAAAGCCAAGACCGGTCAGAAAGCCGCCGGCCTCATCCGCGCCGGGCAACAGCGCCACCGCAATCATCCCCAGCGCCGTGCCAAGCGTCGCCCCGGCAAACCCGCGCAGCGTGAAGCGGCGCACAAAGGCCCGCGCGATGAACAGATCGCGCGCACCCACCAGCCGAAGCACCCGGATCACCTGCCCGTTCGCGGCCAGCGCAGCCTGCGCGGCCAGCGTGATCATCCCCGCCGTTGCCGCCCCGATCAGCCCTAGCGACAACAGCCCCAGCAGCCGCAACCGCCCTGCCGCCGCCACCAGCGGGCGGCGCCAGCGGGTGTGATCATCCAGCACCGCTCCCGGCGCCTCGGCGGAAAGGCGCAGGCGCAGGCCCTCGGCGTCGATCCCGTCTGCGGTTTCGGTCAGTTCGACCAGTTGCGGCAAGGGCAGGCTGTCAACCGGAAGGTCGGGGCCGAACCACGGATCCAGCAGCTTGCGCATCTCATCGGCTTCAAGCGCGCGGTAGGTGGCAAGGCCGGGCGTGGTGGCCAGCACATCCAGCACGGCGCGGGTCTGGGCCGCGATCTGATCGAAGGGCGCGGAAATGCGGATCGTCGCGGAACGCGCCAGCGCCTCGGACCAGCGGTCGGCCAGGCGCCCGGCGGCCAGCGACAGCGCCAGCGCAAACACCGCCAGAAACGCCATCGCGGCGGCGGTCAGCAGCGTCAGCCGCGCGGTAAAGCCGGTGGGCGGCACCACCCGGCCGGGGCCGCGGCTATCGGCGGTGAACAGCCATGCAAGGCGCGTCATCATAGGTCTGCCCCCGCCAGTTGCAGCCGCCGGTTGGCGATCCGCAGCACCCGCGCCGAAACCTGCGCCTTGGCGGCGCGGATCAGGTTCAGATCATGCGTGGCGATCAGCACGGTTTTGCCCATTTTGTTCAATTCGACCAGCAGCGTCAGCAGCCGCAGCGACATTTCCCAATCAAGGTTGCCGGTGGGTTCATCGGCCAAAAGAACCTCGGGTGACATCATCACCGCGCGGGCCAGTGCGGCGCGCTGCCTCTCACCCCCCGAAAGCTGCGCCGGGCGGGCGTTGGCGTGGCCTTTCAGCCCGACCCAGCCCAAAAGTTCGCCCAGCTCATGCGTGTCAACCGGGCGCCCGGTCGCGGTCAGCGGCAGTGCCACGTTTTCCGACACCGAAAGATGGTCAAGAAACTGGCAATCTTGATGCACCACGCCAACCCTACGGCGCAGATTGGCAATATCATCGCGGCCCATCGCGCGCACATCCTGCCCGAACAGATGCAGATACCCCGCCGAGGGCATCAGTTCAGCATAGCACAGTTTTAGCAACGTCGTCTTGCCCGCGCCCGATGGCCCGGTCAGAAAGTGGAACGATCCGGGCACCAGTTTCAGCGTCATGTCTGACAGAAGTTCGGTGCCGCCATAGCCTATCGCGACGTTTTGCAGCTCGATCACTGCGATGCTCCTTTTAGGTTTACCGGACAAAATGCGGCGGCGTTTTCACCCGCTTGCCGCAAACGCTTGGACAACGGCCCCGCGCTTGCTACAACATGCAAAATGGAATTGCCAGAATGGCAGTGAACAACGGCCCGAGGTAGCGACGACATGCGGCTCACATGCCCGAATTGCAACGCGATTTACGAAGTTGACGAAAACGTCATACCCGTTGGTGGGCGGGACGTTCAATGTTCCAACTGTGGGCAAAGCTGGTTTCAGCAGGGGGCGGACGCTGCGCCGGACAGGGCACCGGCGGATGACGATCAGCAGCCGGTGGACACCGCGCCAGAGCCGGCTTCGATACCGGCCCCCCCATCCGACGCAGCCCCCGATGGCGACGACAAAGACAGCGATGGCGATGATTTCAGCGGTGATTTCATCAGCCCGAAGGCGGCCGATGCGGGGCGCAATGACCCGATCACCGCTGCGACCATCGCCGCCGCACGGGCTGGCAAGGAACAGCAGCGCCGCACCCTTGACGACAGCCTTTTGGCAGTCTTGCGCGAAGAGGCCGAGATTGAGACCCGCGCCCGCAAGGCCGAGGGCAGCACACTGGAAACCCAGCCAGAGCTGGGGTTGGAGCGCGCACCGGCACCTGTCGCCATCAGGCCAAGCCAGATCAACCCTAAGGTGTGCCTGCCCGAGGATCCCAACACCGAACCGGAACCCGATCCAACACCCCAGCGTCGCCAGCTTTTGCCCGATATCGAGGTGATCAATTCAACCTTGGTCGCCACCTCTGACCGCGGGGCAGAGCCTGCGTCGCGCGATGCGCCGGAAACGCTGGCGCGGCGGCGGGCGGGGTTTCAGACTGGATTCCTGCTGGCGGTGTTGATCGCCGTGTTCGGCTTTGGCGTTTACCTGCTGGCGCCGCGCATATCGACGGCGCTACCGGCGGCAGAACCGGCGCTGACGGCCTATGTCGCGCAGGTGGATCACGGCCGGATCTGGCTGGATGACAAGATGCGTGAGATGACAGAAGCGATGCAGCGAACGCCAGAAAACTGATTTCAGATCAATACCTTAGAACTGATCCAGCAGGCGGCGCAGATAGTCCAGCTCCAGTTCCGGGCGCAGTCTTTCACCTGAACGGCGGCGGATTTCATCCAGTAGGTCGCGCGCGCGGCGGTAGACATCCTGCCCTTGCAACAGGCTTTCATCGGTGCCCACCTGCCCGCCGTTGCCCAATGCCCGGCCCAGCGGGTCGCGCGGCAGTTCGCGCCCGGTCTGACCCTCGGCCGCGCCATAGCGTTCGCCCTGATCGCCCTGCTGGCCGCCGCCCTGCTGATCGGCCAATGCCTCGCCCAAGGCGCGCATCCCTTCGCGCAGCGCCTGAATCGCATCCGCCTGACGGTCGATCGCGGTGCCGTTATCGCCCTCGCGCAGGGCCTGTTCGGCCTCGTCCATGGCGCGGCCGGCCTGATCAAGCGCGCGGCGCGCATCCTCGCCCGCCTCATTGCCGGTGCGCGGCAACAGGCCGTGCTGGCGGCCCAGTTCCGTGCGCAGGTCGCGCTGACGTTGGGCAAGGCTGCGGCCATCGCCGGGGGTGCCTTGATCTTGCGCCTCGCCGTTGGGCTGCCCCTGACCCTGATCGTCGTTCGACTGGCCTTGACCCTGGCCCGGCTGGCCGGGTTGCGGCTGACTTTGACCCTGCTGGCCACGCTCAAAGCTGTCTTGCAATTCGCGGAAAGCGTCATCCGACAGCTCTTGCTGGTTGCGTAGCGTTTCGCCCAGATCGCGCATCGCCTTGCCGCCGGGGATATCGCCCTCGCCGCCCTGCCCTTGGGTGACCTTCATGTTTTCCATCATCCGCGCCAGTTGATCGAGCAATTCTTGCGCCTCGGCCATGCGGCCTTCTTCCATCAGGCGCTGAATCTCGTCCATCATCTGTTGAATCTGAGCACCGGTAATATTCTGGCCGGGCTGTTGCTGGCCAAATTGCGGGCCCTCTTCTTTAGATGATTGTTCGGCCAACTGGCGCAGATATTCGTCAGTGGCGCGTTTCAGTTCGTCCATCAGCTTGGCGATTTCATCGGGCGACGCGCCGTTGCGGATCGCCTCGGACAGGCGTTCTTGCGCCTGCTGCATGGCGGCCAGCGCATCGGCCAGCCCGCCATCTTCCAGCATCTCGGCCATGGCCCAAAGCGCCTCGGCCAGATCATCGCGGGTGGCGGCGTCCAGCGGGCCGGGGGTCAATGCGGTATCGAGGCGGCGGATCGCGGCGCGAAGCAAAAGATAGACCTTTTGGCCGTCGGAATAGCCTGCGGGGCGATTGCTGATCGCCTTGAGGATCTGCGAGGTGCGCGACCCGTTATCAAGCGACCACAACAGATCACGCCGCGCCTCGATCAGGGCGGCGGCCATCGGATCGAAAAAGCGCCGCCCCGGCAGTTCAAGCGACAGGGGGGCAGTGGCGCCGGTCTGGGCGCGGCCATCTTCGACGGTAAGCGTCAGTTTGACCGGCAGGTTGGCCCAAGGGTGTTTTGCCGCGTCTTCGACCAGCGCCTCGGTGAAATCGGCGCGGTTGCCGGATATGGGCAGCGGCAGGTCATAGATCAGCGGGGCGCGGTCATCTGGGCGGGTGGTCAGGCCATAGCGGCGGTCGACCTGCGGCAGATCCAGCGTGATCAGAGCGCGGCCAGCGGTGACGCCATAGTCATCGGTGGCGCGAAACGGCTGTGACAGCTTGCCGTCGGCGCGCCGCGTTGCAGCGGAAAGCAGTTCGACCGAGGGGGCGGCGTCGGGCAGGATGGTCAGGTCAAACCGGCGACCACCGGGACCGGTAATCTCCAGCAGCCCCGAACGCAGGGCCACCAGTTCCTGCTTTTGGATGGTGATCCCATCGGCGGCGGCGGGCGGTGCAGGCGCAGCCGGGTCAGTGACGGTTTCTGTCAGTCCCACCTGCCCCGCCGCGCCGTAAAAGCGAAACACGAGCCGCGTGCCTTCGGGCAGATCCAGCGCGCCTGCATCAAGCGCGTTGAGGTAGAGCCCCGGCTTGCCGGTATAGCGCGGCGGTTCGGCCCAGCCTTCCCATGTGGGGCCGATTGCGGCCTCGGCGGGGCCGATGGCACCGGGCAGGTCGGCCACTTCGGCCAGACGGGCAGGCGCGCCGAAAATCAGCGCCACGGCTAGGGCGGTGAGCGCGGTCAGGCGCAACGCGAACGGGTCGCGCGGGGCAAGGTCAGGGCGGGGCGGCACCGCGCGCGCACCGGTCAGGCGCGCGGCCATGCGGGTCAGATGCACGGCCCAAAGCGCGCGGGCGCCCGCATCCTGGCCACCCAGTGCCATAGTGTCGTGCAGGGCCGCAATCGGGCGGCCGGGCAAGGTGGCATCCAGCCGCGCCAGCGCCTCTGCCCGTTTTGGCCAGTGAAAACGCCGCGCGCCCCACAGCAACAGCCCCACCGACACCAAGAGCCCCAGCGCCGCCCCAGCCTGCACCCACACCAGCGGCAGCGCATCCTGCACCCCAAAGGCAAAGGCCGCGACCAGCACCGCCAGAAAAGAGCCAAACGGCCAGAACGCCCGCAACGCCCGCTCAACCAGCATCCCCGCCCGCGTCAGCGCCAACGCGGGGCCTATGCGCCGCAGCGCGGCGGCAGGGGTCTGGGGCCTGTCATTCATCAGTTGCGGTCCGGCCTTTTGGCGGGCGGCGGCATTATTGCCCCGTCAGCCATTCGGGGATGGTATCGCGCGCAAGCATTTCGTCAAAGCTTGGCCTTGCCCGGATGACGGCGAAGTGATCCGCATGAACCAGCACCTCGGGCACCAGCGGCCGGGCGTTATATTCGGACGCCATCACCGCGCCGTAAGCCCCGGCGGAACGGAAGGCGACCAGATCGCCCTCGAACAAGGGCGGCAGCGACCGGGCCTTGGCGAAGGTATCACCGGTTTCGCAAACCGGGCCGACCACATCGACCGGGGCCTGATCGACCCCCGGCGCGGGTTCCAGCACCGGCACGATGTCATGGTAGGCGCCATACATCGACGGGCGCACAAGGTCATTCATCGCCGCATCGAGGATCAGAAAATCGCGGCCCTCGCCCTCTTTGAGGTAGATCACCGAGGCAATCAACAACCCGGCGTTGCCGGAGATGAGGCGGCCCGGCTCGATCTCGATCTCGCAGCCCAGATCGCCGACGGTGCGGCGGATAACCTCGCCATATTCAATCGGAAGGGGCGGGGCCGTGTTGGAACGTTCGTATGGAATGCCAAGCCCGCCGCCCAGATCAAGCCGGGTGATGGTGTGGCCATCGGCGCGCAATTCGCGGGTCAGGTCGGCCAGTTTGGTGAACGCCTGTTCAAACGGGGCAAGGTCCGTCAACTGGCTGCCTATATGCACATCAACGCCGACAATCTGGATCCCGGGCAGCAAGGCGGCCTCGGCGTAAACAGCGCGGGCCATGGCGATGGGGATGCCGAATTTGTTTTCCGATTTTCCGGTGGCGATTTTTTCGTGGGTCTTGGCGTCGACATCCGGGTTGACGCGCAGCGCGATGGGCGCGCGCAGGCCCATTTCAGTGGCAATCTGGCTAAGGGCACGCAGCTCGGGTTCGGATTCGACGTTGAATTGGCGGATACCACCTTCAAGCGCCAGCCGCAGTTCCGCCCGCGTTTTGCCGACGCCGGAAAACACGATCCGCTCCCCCGGCACCCCGGCAGCCTTGGCGCGCAGATATTCGCCGCCCGAGACCACATCCATGCCCGCGCCCAGATCTGCCAGTGTTTTCAGCACCGCAAGGTTGCCGTTTGATTTGACGGCAAAGCAGATCAGATGCGGCATCCCGGCCAGCGCCTGCTGAAAAAGCTGGTAATGCCGGGTCAGCGTGGCGGTTGAATAGACGTAGAACGGCGTGCCGACTGCGGCGGCAATTTCCGGTATTGCAACGTCTTCGGCATGCAGCACGCCGTTTTTGTAAGTAAAATGATCCATCAGGCCACCTTGCGGGTTCTAAGAAAAAGGTAAAGCGGCAAGCCGAAGCTGGCGCCGATGAGAAAGGTGGCGGGAAGGGCGACCAGCGCCAACCAGTTCCGCCGCACACGGGTTTCGGCAATGATCCAGACCGTCAGCGCGGCGGCAACCAAGCCCAGATCCCAGGTCAGGCCCGTGGTCGCCACCGTGACGAACCACGCATCGCTGACCGCCGCCAGTGACCAGCCATGCGCCGTCAGATACGCCAGATAATGGCGCATCGGCAGCACAGCACCTAGCAGCGCAAGGGCAAGGTAGATCAGGCGCAGGGGCGACATCATGGCTCCGAAATGTGAGGGTCAGCCGCCGCTGGTAATGCCGACGCGCGCCTGGCCCGACAGGCTGATACCGGGGGCGGCGCCGGCCTGGGGCGGCTTTGGCGGGCCGTCAACGCCGCAGCCCGCCACCGCCAGAACCGCCAGCAACATAAGCGCCCTCATGGCGACACCGTGATATTGGCGCCGCCAACGCGGCCCGAAACCGCCGGGTAAACGCTGACCCCGCCGGAATCGAGGCTGACCCCGGCATGAAGCGACGGGTCAGAACAGGCGGCCAGCGCCAGCAGGGCAAAAAACGCGGATCTCATGCCAGACAGTCCTTCCAGCGGGCAATTTGCATACGCACCTGATCGGGCGCGGTTCCACCGTAAGATTGCCGCGATGCGACCGAGTTGTGAACCCCCAGCACCGCAAAAACTCCCGATGTGATGGCCGGGTTGACCGATTGCATCTGCGCAAGGCTGAGGTCTGGCAAATCAACGCCCTGCGCCTCGGCCATGGCGACCAGCGTGCCGGTGACGTGATGCGCATCGCGAAAGGGCAGCCCCGCCTCGCGGACCAGCCAGTCTGCCAGATCGGTGGCGGTGGAAAAGCCCGACGCGGCGGCAGATTCGAGGTTTTCGCGCCGCACGGTCAGGTCTTTCATCATGCCTTCCATCGCCGCCAAGGCCAGCATCAGCGTATCGGCCGCGTCAAAGACCTGTTCCTTGTCTTCCTGCATGTCCTTGGAATAGGCCAGCGGAAGACCCTTCATCACCGTGAACAGCGCCACTGTCGCCCCCAGAATCCGGCCAATCTTGGCGCGGATCAGTTCCGCCGCATCGGGGTTGCGCTTTTGCGGCATGATCGACGAACCGGTAGACCATTTGTCCGACAGCGCCACAAACCGAAACTGCGCCGAGGACCAGATCACCAGCTCTTCGGCCAGACGGCTAAGGTGGGTGGCGCAGATCGCTGCGGCCGAAAGGAATTCGAGCGCGAAATCACGGTCGGACACCGCATCAAGGCTGTTGGCCATGGGCCGGTCAAAGCCCAGATCGGTCGCTGTGGCGTGGCGGTCGATCGGAAACGAGGTTCCGGCCAGCGCCGCGGCCCCCAGCGGACATTCGTTCATCCGCGCCCGCGCATCGGCAAAACGGCTCATGTCGCGGCCCAGCATTTCGACATAGGCCATCATGTGGTGGCCCCAGGTCACCGGTTGCGCGGTTTGCAGATGGGTAAAGCCCGGCATCACCCAATCGGCCCCCGCTTCGGCCTGCGCCAGCATCGCGCGGATCAGCGCGCCCAAGCCCGATACTGCTGCATCGCACTGATCGCGCACCCAAAGCCGAAAATCGGTCGCGACCTGATCGTTGCGCGACCGGGCGGTGTGCAGACGGCCTGCCGGTTCACCGATCAGCTCTTTCAGGCGCGCCTCGACGTTCATGTGGATGTCTTCCAGCGCGGTGCGAAACGGAAAGTTACCCGCCTCGATCTCTGACAACACCGTGAGCAGGCCTTCCCGAATGGCCGCCACATCGCTATCACTGA
>NZ_JBLJBV010000043.1:0-2856 GCF_047638075.1 Phaeovulum sp. | reverse complement strand
TGGGCCCCCAGCGCGACGGCGCGCAGTCCCGACCCACAAACCTGGTTGATGCCCCAGGCCGCGGATTCAATCGGAAGGCCGGCGTTGATATGTGCCTGACGGGCGGGGTTTTGGCCCTGACCGGCGGTCAGTACCTGGCCCAGAATAGTTTGTGACACTTCGGTCTTTTCGATCCCGGCGCGGGCGACGACCGCCTCAAGTACTGCTGCGCCCAGATCATGGGCCGGGGTGTTGGCGAAGGCGCCATTAAAGCTGCCAACAGCCGTGCGGGCTGCCGAAACGATGACGACATTGGTCATGAAGGTCCTCTCCCTTTCGCGTGCGAGATGGGGCAGGGTCGCCCCGATTGCCGCTGTGCAGCATGCCGTATGGAGAGGTCAGGTCAAGCGGAATACGAAGTCAGAGACGCTTTGCCGCGTAATTATCTTGCGTTCGTGCCATCCCACCTGGCTTTATTTTTGCCTTTCGCGGTTATGCACGCATGGCTGCGGCTGGGATCTTCCATGGCGGCACAATCGTTGGTGCGCCAAAATAATAGCCCTGCATGCAATCCACCCCGAGGTGAACCAGAAATTCGGCGTCGCGCGGGTTCTCCACCGCTTCAGCGATGGTGAACATGTCGAAGTGCCGTGCGATCGAGATCAATGCCTCGGTCAAAACCTGATTGTCAGGGTCTTCTGCAATGCCTTTGATGAACTGGCCGTCGATCTTGATCATATCAAAGTAAAATTCGCGCAGATAGCGGAACGATGTATAGCCGGCGCCAAAATCATCAAGCGCAAAGCTGACGCCGCGAGCCTGCAAATCCTGCATGAAGCCGGTGACAAGATCGGGGATCGCCATGGCAGAGCTTTCAGTAATCTCCAGAATCAGGCGTTCGGCGGCTGTCTCGTCAACGATCAACCCCTTGTTCAGCGTCCGCATCCATTCCGCGTAGCCGATTGAGCGCGCCGACATGTTGATCGACAGCCGCAAACTGGGATCTTCGGCAAGAGAGATCAGCCCCATTTCTAGTGACAGGCAGTCAAGCTGTCGGCCCAGTTCGCTGGTTTCCAGCGGATGAATGAAATCCTTGGCCGGAATAATCCGCCCGGTTTCATCCAGCACCCGGATCAACCCTTCATAGAACGCCGGTTCGTCGGGCCGTGTTGATTGCACTACCGGTTGGAATGCCAGCAAAACATCGCGCCGCTTTACTGCATCGCGCACCATTGCAATAGTATCACGGTCGCGTTGTGTCACAGCGTAGTCCAGCGGGCTAAGCAACCCTGGCTCTGGCGGCTCTCCTGCTGCAAAGTTGCGTGTTGGCATATCATTCTTCTATCGCTTTGGCCAATGTTTCTGAAATCAGCTAACAAGCGGTAAAGCTTTCAATTTTCAAAGAATTGCGATCAACTAATGCGTGTGGGTCTGGTGCCCGGAAAGACAGGAAATTCATGAATGCACGTTGTAGTTGGTGTGGATCGGACCCGCTTTATATTACTTACCACGATACCGAATGGGGTGTTCCTGAACGCGATTCGCGCGCTTTGTGGGAAAAACTGATTCTTGACGGATTTCAGGCCGGGCTTAGCTGGATCACCATTTTGCGCAAGCGCGACTCTTTTCGCACTGCGTTTGACGGTTTCAATCCTGAAATCGTCGCCCAGTGGGGGGATGCGCAAATTGCAGCCTGTCTTGCCAATCCTGACATCGTGCGCCACCGTGGCAAGATTGAGGCGGCAGTAACCAATGCCCGTGCCTATCTGGCAATTGAAGAGAGTATCGGGTTTGCGTCATTCCTGTGGCGCTATGTCGATGGCGTGCCGTTGCAGAACCGCTTTGCCAGCATGGCGGAGGTGCCCGCAAAGACCCCCCTCTCAGCACAGATCGCAAAGGATTTGCGCCAAGCGGGGTTCAAGTTTTGCGGGCCGGTCATCACCTATGCGTTCATGGAAGCGGTGGGTATGGTGAACGATCATATCGTGACGTGTCCGTGCCACACGCGTGTCGCGGCGCTGGGCCGGGAAAATCAGCCATTTGGTTGACACTGGCCCCTCAGCCTTTGATCAGCGCCGAAATAACCGCCTTCGCCTCGGGGCTGTCCCATTCCGCACCGCCGATCAGCCGCGCCACTTCGCGGCCCTCGCGGTCCAATAAAATCGTGACCGGCAGGCCCATCGCCCCCATTTCACGCGACAGGGTCTGGCGTTCATCGCGCAGGATCGGCAGGCGCGTCACCCCGGCCTCGGTGAAGAACTTTTCAATCGCGGGCAGGGGGTTGCGGCCTGTGGCCAGCGTGACCACGGCAAAATCATCGCCCCCCAGCGCCGCTTCCAGCCGGTCAAGTGCCGGCATTTCTTCGCGGCAGGGCGCGCACCATGTGGCCCAAAGGTTCAGCAGCACCACCTTGCCGTGCCAATCGGCCAGCCGCCGCTCAGTGCCCTTCGCGTCCACAAACACCGCCTCTGATGCCCCCACAAGGTCATCGGCCAGCACCAGTTTGCGCATCTCGCCGGTTTTCAGCGGGGCCAGATCGGTGGCCATGGCGGTGTTTGCACCAAACGCAAGGGCCGTATAAAGGACGAGGGAAATGAACTGACGCATGATGCCTCCCGGAAAGGGCCAGATGATGACCGACACGCAGGATGACCCGCACGCCAACCCCGGCTCCAATGCCATGTGGGGCGGGCGTTTCGCCGCCGGTCCCGATGCGATCATGGAGGCGATCAACGCCTCGATCAGCTTCGACCAGCGGCTTCATGCGCAAGACATCCGGGGCAGCCGGGCCCATGCGGCGATGTTGGCCGCAACAGGCATTGTCAGTGATAGCGATGTGGCGGCCATTCGGGAAGGCCTGCTCACGGTGTTGTCAGA
>NZ_JBLJBV010000042.1:0-95295 GCF_047638075.1 Phaeovulum sp. | reverse complement strand
TTTCGGCCAGTGATTTCACGAACATGTCCTCGAATCCGAAACCGGCCATCGAGGCGACCATCAGCAAACTGCCGCGCAGGTTTTCCGAGCCAATATTTTGGGAAGGGGTCATCGGGGCATCCTGCTGCGGCCAGACAAAGAACAAAGCCGAGCCTTAGCCCTCGCCTTCTTCCGCGGCAAGTCCCTCCTGCGGCGAACTGACCTGCCCCTTGCGGCGGTGCGCGTTTCGCGGCAGTTTGGCACGCGCCGCGCAAAGCGGCGCTTCATGAGGGGCGAATTTATGCGGCAGGCAATCGGGATGGTGGTAGGGCTTGGCGGG
Organism: Phaeovulum sp.; assembly: GCF_047638075.1. Taxonomy (NCBI): domain Bacteria; kingdom Pseudomonadati; phylum Pseudomonadota; class Alphaproteobacteria; order Rhodobacterales; family Paracoccaceae; genus Phaeovulum; species Phaeovulum sp. The sequence goes on along the minus strand of NZ_JBLJBV010000042.1, from coordinate 94,976 downwards.
GTAGTGCTGCTTGTCTATGGGCCATGGTTCTGGGTCTGGCTGAACGCCAAGGCTTGCGCGTCGGCGCAGACTGTGCCCTGCCCACCGGTGCGTTGGTCAGGTGCCGAAACGATACAGGTGGTCTGGCTTCCGGTGTTTGCCGGGCTGCTTTTGATCTGGTTGGGCTGGTCAGTATTTCGCGCCCGCCGCTAGGCCGAAGTAGGGGCCGCTACCTTGTCTGGGGTCTGATTATTTGGGGTCTGATCGGATATCGGCACAAACCCCGTAATATCGCCCCAGATCGGTAGATGGTCCGAGGCCGTCCGTGCAAGTGCCGTATCAAGAACCCCCGCCCGCGTCAGTGCCAGCCCCGGCCCCAGCACGATGCGGTCCAGCATCGCCATCGGCGCGCGCGCCGGAAAGCTGCGGCCGGGCGCATGAACGGCCAGCCCTTGCAAGGGCTCGAACCCGCGGCTGGCGGACCATTCGTTGAAATCCCCGATGATCGCGCCGCTGCCTTCGGCGGTTTCCAGTGCGTCACGCAGCCGCGCCCATTGCGCGCGCCGGTCGCTGCGCCGCAGGCCCAGATGCGCGGCAATCAGCCGGAATGAGACCCCGGCCGCACCCATCAGATCAACCGCCAGCGCGCCGCGCGGCTCCCATCCGGGCAGGGGCAACGGCGTGACCCCCTGCACCGAAAGGCCGCGCCGTACCAGCACCGTCTGCCCATGCCAGCCCAGACTGTCCGGCCCGGTTCCGGCCAGCGATACCGGCAGAAAATCCGTTTCGGCGGTGATCAGTGTGGCGGGCAGGGCGGCGGGGCGTGCGCCCATACGCAGGTCCACCTCTTGCAAGGCTATGACGTCTGCGGCCAGCGCATTGATGACCGAGACCACGCGATCAGGGTCGCGGCGGCCATCACTGCCTTTGCATTTACGCAGGTTATAACTGGCGATCCGTAGGTTCATGTTCCTAATATGGTGCATTTTTTCGCAGATTGAACCCCCGTGATGCAAGTCATATGATCGCGCCATGTGGATCAATACCCAATGGCACCGTCTTCGCCGCCAACCCCTTGTTGTGCAACTGATTTGGGCAGTGCTCGCGGTTGAGTTCGTGACCGCACTTTGGGAGGGGCAATGGCCGCTGGCCGGGGTTGCGGTGCTGACCGTGGCGCTGACGCTGGCGCCTATGATGGTTGTCGGGCGGATCGGCATCCACCTGCCCACCGGCTTTTTGGTCGGTATCACCGCGTTCATTTTTGCCACGATTTTTCTGGGTGAGGCGTTCGATTTTTACAACCGCTACTGGTGGTGGGATGTAATCATGCATGGCGGCTCCGCGATGGGCTTTGGCCTCTTGGGGTTCTTGTTCGTCTTCACCCTGTTTGAGGGGGACCGTTTTGCCGCCCCCGCCTGGGCGATGGCGCTGATTGCGTTTTCCGTGGCGGTCACCATCGGCGCACTGTGGGAGATTTTCGAATTTGCGATGGATCAGACCTTTGGCCTCAACATGCAAAAATCCGGCCTCTTGGATACGATGTATGACTTGATCGTTGACGTTGTGGGGGCGGGTATTGGCGCGTTGGCGGGGTATTTTTATTTGCGTGGCAAGGGCGGCGGTTTTTCCGGTCTGTTTGAGGATTTCATCCGCCGCAACCGCCGCTTTTTTCGTAAGTTCCGCCGCTAGGTGCCGCAAAAGGTGCGCGCGACCCGCTCATCCGGGGCGGGTGCTGTGGCCAGATCATCCCATTCGGGGCGTGTCTCGAACGGTTTGGCCAGCGCCGCGTTCAGCCGGGCAAAGGGCGCATGATCCCCGGCGACTGCCGCCGCGATCATCTGCTCGATCCGGTGGTTGCGCGGAATGCGCGCGGGGTTGGTACGGGTCATGACCGCCAGCGGGTCCGCCTCAGATTTCAGCCGCGCGCGCCAGTCTGCGGCCCATAGATCAAACGCCTCGGGGTCGGAAAATTCATCCCGGGCCGCGCCGGTTGCAAGCCCGTGAAAGGCACGGGTGAAATCGACCCCCAACACCGCCATCCGTGACAACAGCGTTTCAATCAGCGCGCTGTCGCCGGGTTTTGGCAGTGCAATGCCGATTTTCGCGCCAAAACGGGCCAGCCATTCGGCCTCGAACGTCTGGGCAAAGCCTTGGACGGCCTCGGTTGCGGCCTCGATTGCGGCCTCGCGTTCGCCCATCAGCGGCAACAGGCAGGTTGCGAACTGCGCCAGATTCCAGGCCGCAATCTGCGGCTGTGCACCGTAGGCGTAGCGGCCATTCTGGTCGATTGAGGAAAACACCTTTTGCGGATGATAGGCGTCCAGAAAGGCGCAGGGGCCATAGTCGATCGTCTCGCCGGATATGGCCATATTGTCGGTGTTCATCACCCCATGAATGAATCCCACGCTCATCCACCGGGCGATCAGCCGCGCCTGCGCCGCGACCACTTCGCGCAGCAGATCCAGCGGGCCTTTCGCCTGCGGGTAGTGGCGCGCGATCACATGGTCGGTCAGGATCTGCAACGCCTCGACGTCGCCGCGCGCGACGAAATACTGGAATGTGCCCACCCGGATATGGCTGGAGGCGATCCGCACCAGCACCGCGCCGGGCAGGGCGCGCGCCTCACGGATGACCGGATCGCCGGTGGTCACGGCGGCCAGCGCGCGGGTTGTCGGAATGCCAAGCGCGGCCATCGCCTCGCTGACCACATATTCGCGCAACACCGGCCCCAGCCAGGCGCGACCATCGCCCCGGCGCGACCATTGCGTGGGCCCCGCGCCCTTCAGTTGCAGATCGAACCGCGCACCATCGGGGGCCACAACTTCGCCCAGCAGCACCGCGCGCCCATCGCCCAAGGCGGGCACCCAGCCGCCGAACTGGTGTCCGGCGTAGGCCTGCGCAATCGGGGTGGCATCTTTTGGCAGGGTGTTTCCGGCCCAGACCGCCACCGCCTCGGGCGTGGTCAGGGCAGTTGCATCCAGCCCCAGCCGTGCGGCAAGCGCGTTGTTCACAGCGATCAGCGCGGGCGCGGGCACCGGGGTCGGGGCCTGACGGGCAAAGAACCGTTCGGGCAGGCGGGCGTAAGAATTATCAAAAGCCAGGGTCATCGGGGCACCTCTTTGGTCATGACATAGGGTGTTTTGGCGCCTAGCAAAACGCCCCGCACGATCAAAGCCGCGTCAATTCAGCGGATAATTGCCCGTGAACCGGCCCGGGATTCTTGATCGCGGGGTATCTTTTCAAGGTATCCAACCCGCGTTTGGGTGGATATTCATCTGCGCGCACGCGCCCGTCAGGGGGGAATTTCAACTGCCCGTCCGCACCAGGATGCGGGGTGTCTAGCAGCAGGTTGCCCGCGTCGGGCCTTGCGGCAACACTCAAAGCCGGGCGATGCGTTCGCTCAACAGCGCATAAAAGCCTGCCGCATCGACATCACCGATGAACATGGCATTGGCCGCGCGGTCCGTGACGCCCCACCAGTCCGCGACGGTCATGCCGCGGGTGAACCTGCCCTCGGTTTCGATTTCAACGTTGATATGGCGGCCCTTGAACAGATCGGGCCGCAACAGATAGGCGATAACGCAAGGGTCATGCAGCGGCGCGCCTTCGGTGCCGTATTTCGCCATGTCGTAACGCTCAAAAAAGTCGGTCCAGCTGGCTACCGCATGGCCGGGGCGGGTGCCAAGGGCGCGGAACGCCTCGATCCGGGCGCGGTTGGTCAGCACCTTATGCGTGGCGTCAAGCGGCAGCACGACGATGGGGGCGCCTGATTTGAACACGATATCAGCGGCTTCCGGGTCGACGTAAATGTTGAATTCAGCGGCGGGGGTGACGTTTCCAACCTCAAAATAGGCGCCGCCCATCAGCACGATCTCGGCCACGCGGGGGATGATGTCGGGGGCGCGTTGAAAGGCGGTGGCTATATTGGTCAGCGGCCCCAGGGGGCATAGCGTCACCGCGCCTTCGGGATGCTCGCGCAGGGTTTCGATGATGAAATCGACGCCGTGTTGCGGATCGAGCGACATCTGCGGATCAGGCAGTGCGATCCCGTCGAGCCCGGATTTGCCGTGCACGTTTTCCGCCGTGACCAGATCGCGCGCCAAGGGCCGATCACAGCCGGCAAACACGCGCAGATCGGTGCGGCCCACCAATTCGCAGATCATCCGCGCATTTTTGGCCGTTAGCGGTAGCGGCACATTGCCGGCAACGGCGGTGATGCCCAGCACCTCCAGTTCGGGGCTGGCCAGCGCCAGAAGTATTGCCACGGCATCATCCTGGCCGGGGTCTGTGTCGATGATGATCTTGCGCGCGGTCATTATTTACCCTCCGGTCTGCGCGCAGCGTGGGGCGGTGGGCGGAGAAAGTCCAGAATCTTGCTGGGCGGAGGCGGTAATTTTTCGGCATAGACGGCGGGCGGTGATGCGCCACACTATTGCCCGAGAAATCCGGATCTCCGGGCGGGGTCGCCCGGATATTTTATTAAATTACGGATGTTTACCCGTCGAAGTTCACCTCTTCTACCAACTTCAACGCGGCAGGACGAAGGTCTGCGACTTCTTTCAGCGTCAGCGTATCGGGGGTGAAATCGCCCCAGCTTGCGACCAGTTCCGAGCGTGCCACACCGGGCTTGATCGGGAATTCATGGTTGGTCTGGGCGTAGATTTCCTGCGCCTCATCGGAGGCCAGAAACTCCATCAGTTTCAGCGCGGCATCATGGTTCGGGGCGGCCTTTGTCATCGCCACGCCCGAGATGTTCATATGCGTGCCACCGCCCTCAAATACCGGGAACACGATGTTCACGCTTTCTGCCCAGGCCTTTTGTTCGGGGTCTGAAAGCATCTTGCCCATGTAATAGGTGTTGCCCAGCGAAATGTCGCATTGCCCGGCCCAGATTGCCTTGACCTGATCGCGGTCCCCGCCTTCGGGTTTTCTGGCAAGGTTCGCCTTGAGACCCTCAAGCCAGGTCTTGGTGGCCTCTTCGCCGTGGTGGGCAAGGTAGGCGGCGGTCAGCGCCACGTTATAGTCCGAGGTGCCCGAACGGGTGCAGATGCGGCCCTTCCACTTCGGGTCTGCAAGGTCTTCGTAGGTGGTAACGTCCGCCGGTGCGACGCGGTCCTTGGCGGCGTAGACGATGCGCGCGCGGGCGGTCAGGCTGAACCAGTGGCCATCGGGGTCACGAAAGGCGGGGGGGATTGCGGCGTTCAGCGCCGGGTCATCCACCGCTTGCGTCACGCCTGCATCCACCACCTGCGTCAGCCGGGCGATATCGACCGTCATCACCAGATCAGCGGGCGAGCGGTCGCCCTCGGCCACGAGACGTTCCACCATGCCCTTGTCGACGAAGGCCACGTTGACGGCGATGCCGGTTTCCTTGGTGAAGGCGTCAAACAGCGGCTGGACCAATTCGGGCTGGCGGTGGGAATAGACGTTGACCTCTTCGGCCAGGGCGGGGGCGGCCAGGGCGGGAATGGTCAGCGAAAGGCAGGTGCCGGTCAAAAGGGCAAGACGCAGGTTCATGGCAATTCCTTGAGGGTTGTTTCAACTGTGCCTTGTAAACCCGAGTAAATTACTTTGGTCAATGGTTGAGTGAAATAATGCGGTATTATCTCACACGATCAGCGCGCCGGTGGCGCGGTTGGATTTGAGTATTTTTGCCAAAAAAAAGCCGGGTCAGGCTGCGTTTGCCGCATCAAGAGCGTTTTGGGCTGTCAGCCAGAGTTCCTCGGCGCGGCTCATCGCGGTTTCGGCCTCAAGGCGTTTGGCGGTCCATTTTTTCAGCTCGCCGGCCATATGCGGGGCATAAAGGGAAGGGTCGGCCAGTTTTGCATCCAGCTTTTCGAGCATCTCGGTCAGCTTGCTGATCCGGTCTTCGCATTTGCGCAGATCCGAGCGCAGGCCTGCCATTACATCCTTGCCGGGGCGGGAGGGTTTTTTCGTCTTGGCGTCGGGTTCTGAGGGATCGCCGGCCAGAAGTTCGCGCCGGTAGCTTTCCAGATCGCCCTCATAGGGGGCGACGCCGCCGTCCTTGACCAGCCATAGCCGGTCTGCGACCAGCCCCAAAAGGTGCATATCGTGGCTGACGAGAACCACCGCGCCGGGATAATCGGTCAGGGCTTCGACCAGCGCTTCGCGCGATTCGATGTCGAGGTGGTTGGTGGGCTCGTCCAGAATCAGCAGATGCGGCGCGTCGATCGTGGCCAGCAGAAGCGAAAGGCGCGCCTTTTGGCCGCCCGACAGTTTGCCGACCAGCGTTTCAGCCTGATCTGCGCCAAGGCCGAAGCCTGCCAGACGCGCGCGCAGGCGGGGTTGACCCTCGGCCGGGCGCATCCGCTGGATGTGTTGCAGGGGCGTTTCGTCCAGATGCAGTTCATCAACCTGGTGCTGGGCGAAGTAGCCGATACGGAGTTTTGATGAGCGGGTGATTTTGCCGCCTGACGTGTCAAGTTTGCCTGCGAGCAGTTTTGAGAGCGTCGATTTGCCTTCGCCGTTGCGGCCCAGCAGCGCGATCCGGTCGTCCTGGTCGATCCGCAGGCTGAGGCGCCGCAGGATCGCCGGGCCGCCGTAGCCGACCGAGGCCTCTTCGAGGTTGATGATCGGCGGCGAGAGTTCTTCGGGGGCGGGGAAGGTGAAAACGTGTTTGGCGGCTTCTTCGGGGGCGGTGATCGGGGTCATCTTTTCCAGCATCTTGACCCGGCTTTGCGCCTGTTTCGCCTTTGATGCCTTGGCCTTGAAGCGGTCCACGAAGCTTTGCAGATGGGCGCGGCGGGCGTCTTGCTTGCGGGCTTCGGCGGCCTGAACGGCCAATGACGCGGCGCGGTTGCGGGCAAATTGGTCATAGCCGCCTGCCCATAGTGTCAGCTTGCGGTTTTCCAGATGCAGGATCGCGCCGACGGCCCGGTTCAAAAGCCCGCGGTCATGGCTGATGATAATGACGGTGTGGGGGTATTTCGCCAGATATTGTTCCAGCCAAAGCGCGCCTTCAAGGTCGAGGTAGTTGGTCGGCTCGTCCAGCAGCAAAACGTCAGGCTGCGCGAAGAGCACACCTGCCAGCGCGACGCGCATCCGCCAACCGCCCGAAAAATCCGAACAGGGGCGCAGTTGCGCTGCCGCGTCAAAGCCAAGACCTTTGAGAATGGCACTGGCCCGGCCTTCGGCGGACCAGGCGTCGATATCGGCCAGACGGTGCTGAATATCCGCGATGCGCATCGGGTCGTGCGCGGTTTCCGCCTCGGCCATCAGCGCGGCGCGTTCGGTGTCAGCGGCCAGGACCGTGTCGATCAGGCTGGTGGCGGATGAGGGAACCTCTTGCGCGACGCCGCCGATGCGGGCGCGTGAGGGCAGGCTGATTGCGCCACCTTCGAGCGCCAGCTCCCCCCGGATCAATCGAAACAGCGTGGTTTTACCCGCGCCGTTACGGCCGACAAGGCCAACCTTGTGGCCATCGGGGATGGAGGCCGAGGCGCCCTCGAACAGTGGGCGGCCCGCAACGGAATAGGTGATGTCAGCGATTTTCAACATGGGGCGGGGGATGGCCCAGCCGCGCCCGCATGTCAATATGAAGCGGGCAGCCTTAGTCGAGAAGCCCCGCGAAGAGATCGGCTGACCAGCTTTGGAATGCGACCATCGGGCTATCCCCTTCGGTCGTGAACACAAAGACATTGATCTGATCGTTGGCCACGGTCAGCCGGCAAAAGCGGTCTGGCCCGTCCAGTGGCTCGGGGCACAGTGCCATATCAATGTGCGGAACGCCGGCCTCAAACATCGCGTAGGTCATCGGCAGGGGGCTGTCGCCTTCGGCTGTGGCGGTGCTGGCAAGGGCAAGAAGCGGCAGGGCGAGGGCCAGCGGGCGAAGGGGCAGGGGCATGATTGATCTTTCCTGAGTTATTGTTGAGTGAAACTATCAACATGAAACACTCACGTCAAACGCGATGCGATAGGCCCTTTTGCCGCATTCCACTGCGTGCTAAGGCCCCCGCCAGAACCATAGCTAATTCAGGAGTAGGCCCCATGGCGACCGAACGCACCCTTTCAATCATCAAACCCGATGCGACAAAGCGTAATCTGACCGGCAAGATCAATGCCAAGTTTGAAGATGCCGATCTGCGCATTGTTGCGCAAAAGCGGATCAAGTTGACCATGGACCAGGCTGGCCAGTTCTATGCCGAGCATAAAGAGCGCGGTTTTTACGGCGAGCTGTGTGAATTCATGGCCTCCGAGCCGGTCGTGGTGCAGGTGCTGGAAGGCGAGGGCGCCATTCTGAAGAACCGCGATGTGATGGGGGCCACCAACCCCGCCAATGCCGCAGAGGGCACCATCCGCAAGGAATTTGCGCTTTCGATGGGTGAAAACTCGGTCCACGGGTCCGATTCCGAAACCTCGGCCGCGCGTGAAATCGCCTTCTTCTTTTCAGGTCTTGAACTGGTCGGCTGATTTGGCTGTGCCGGATACGGATCAGGCCGCCCCACCGGGGCGGTCTTTTCATTGATACGCGTTTCATGATCTTGATTTTATTTGCGCCATTTGTGATGGGATGATTTTGCCTCCACAAAAACCCGGTCGGTCTGTGCCGGCAAATTATGTGGGCCTTGCGGTGCTGCGGCTTGACCATCGGCGCCAATAACGTCAGCACTGGGTCTTGACCCGATCCAAGTTGAGGAGCCCTGACAATGGCGCTGGAAGATGCAAAAACCCAGGTGGACATGGCGTTTACGCGGCCTGACCCGCGTGGCCTCGCGTTTGAGAATGCCTTTGGCGGTGCCACCAGCTTTTTGCGCCGCCGCTATACCAAGGATCTGGCTGGGGTCGATCTGGCAATTACCGGCGTGCCCTTTGATCAGGCCGTCACCCATCGCCCCGGCACCCGTTTTGGCCCGCGCGCGATCCGCGAAGCCAGCACCCTTCAGGCGTTTGATGCGCCTTATGGCTGGGGCTATGATCCGCTATCGGAAATGAACGTGATTGATTATGGCGATGTGGCGTTCGATTATGCCCATACGCCCAGCTTTCCCGGTAAGGTGCAGGCGCATATCGCGGGTATTCTGGCTGCTGGGGCCGGGACGGTGACATTGGGCGGTGATCACTTTGTCACGCTGCCGATCTTGCGCGCTTATGCAGAGCGTTTCGGCCCGGTCGCGGTGATCCAGTTTGACGCCCATTCCGACACCTGGGTTGATGATGACATGGACCGGATCGACCATGGCACCTTTCTTTACAAGGCGATCAAGACCGGCGTGGTTGATGCTGCCACCTCGGTGGCGGTGGGGATCCGCACCGATAACCCCGATACCATGGGGGTCACGATACTGGACGCGCCTTTCGTGCATCAGCAGGGCGTGGCCGAAACGGTGGCGCGGATCAAACAGGTGGTTGGCGATCGGCCTTGCTATATCACCTTCGATATCGACTGCCTTGATCCGGCGTTTGCGCCCGGCACCGGCACCCCGGTGTGGGGCGGTCTGGCAAGCTGGCAAGCCGCCGCCATCTTGCGCGGTTTGGCGGGGGTCAACCTGCTGGGGGGCGACGTGGTCGAGGTTTCGCCGCCCTATGACACCACCGGCGCCACCGCCATCGCCGGGGCGCATGTCGCGATGGAGTTGGTCGCCCTTTATGGCTGGACCCGACGCCGGTAAAATCCGGGTGCCAAGCGTCGTATCTGCATCGGGCAAAGCCGATTGCCGCGCCGCCGCCAAACGGCCTGACCGCTGGTCAGGCGATTTGCGGTGCCGATCCGTTTGATCTGCCGACCCTTCCGAATTGCAATGGCGGGCCCGCGACCTTGCCACAGCCGCGCGCCAAACCCCGCAATCCCCTTGACCGCTGCGTTTTCTTTGGTCAAACCCGCGCCATGTTGCCGCAAGACACCCTTGATCAGATCACCCGCCGTTTCGAGTATCTCGAAGCGAAGCTCGCTTCGGGCGCGGTCCCGGCGGAAATTGCCGCCCTCAGCCGCGAATATTCCGACCTCAAACCCGTGGTCACCGAAATTGCGGCCTACCGCCGCGCCACCACCGATCTGGCCGAGGCCGAGGCGATGCTGGATGACCCCGAAATGCGCGCCCTGGCCGAGGAAGAGCTGCCCCAGCTGAAAGCGCGGATCCCGGAAATGGAACAGGCGCTGCGCCTTGCGCTACTGCCAAAAGACGCCGCCGACGCCCGTCCCGCAATTCTGGAAATTCGCCCCGGCACCGGTGGCGAGGAAGCCGCCCTTTTTGCCGCCGATCTGTTGCGCATGTATCAGCGCCACGCCGAACAGCAGGGCTGGCGCTTTCAGATGCTGGAACTGGCCGAGACGGAATTGGGCGGCGTCAAGGAAGCCATGGCGCGGATTGAGGGCGAGGGCGTCTTTGCCCGGCTGAAATACGAATCCGGCGTTCACCGCGTTCAGCGCGTGCCCGAAACCGAGGCGGGCGGCCGCATCCACACCTCGGCCGCAACCGTGGCCGTTCTGCCCGAGGCCGAAGAGGTCGACATCGACATCCCCGCGACCGATATCCGCATTGATACGATGCGCGCCTCGGGGGCAGGGGGGCAGCACGTCAACACCACCGATTCTGCGGTGCGGATCACCCATATCCCCACCGGAATCATCGTCACCAGTTCCGAAAAATCCCAGCACCAGAACCGCGCCAATGCCATGGCGGTGCTGCGCGCGCGGCTTTTTGATCTGGAGCGGAGCCGTGTCGATGCCACCCGGGCGGCGGACCGCAAGGCGCAAGTAGGTTCGGGCGACCGGTCGGAACGGATCCGCACCTACAATTTCCCGCAAGGCCGGATGACCGATCACCGCATCAACCTGACGCTATATGCGTTGGCGCAGATCATGGCGGGCGATCTGTCAGAGATTATCGACGCGCTGGTTGCCCATGATCAAGCCGCCAAACTGGCCGAGATGGAGGCGTGAATCGCCGCTCGTCCCACGCGGCGCGGCGATGAGCGGGCCGACCCCGACGGGCGCAGGGCAGCAGACCGCCGCCGAGGCGCTACGCACCGCCATCCCTCGGCTGCAAGCCGCCGCCATTGCGGACGCCCCGCGTGATGCGCGCCGCCTTTTGGCCCATGCGATGGGTATTGCCGCCGACCGCCTGACGCTGCACCTGGCCGATGCGCTGACCCCCGATCAGTCCTTCCGCTTTCAGTCTGCAATCGCCGCCCGTATCCGGCGCCAACCGGTCAGCCAGATCATCGGCAGCCGTAGTTTCTGGGGCCGCGATTTTCGCGTCACCCCCGATACGCTTGATCCTCGCCCCGAAACCGAAACCTTGATCGAGGCGGCCCTGGCGGTGCCCTTTGCGCGGGTGCTGGACCTTGGCACCGGCACCGGTTGTATCTTGCTGACCCTTCTGGCGGAACGCCCGGCCACAACCGGCGTTGGAACCGATGTTTCACCGGCGGCGCTTATGGTGGCAAAAGACAATGCCCATACCCTTGGCTTGACCGCACGCACGGGGTTCGTGGTTTCAGACTGGTGGTCGGCGGTGGGCGGCAATTTTGATTTGATCGTGTCAAACCCGCCCTATATCGCGGAGTCGGAAATGGCGGCGCTGTCGCCCGAGGTCCGCGATTGGGAACCCCATCTGGCCCTGACGCCCGGCGGGGATGGTCTGTTGCCCTACCGGTTGATTGCCGAAGGGGCGATGGCGCATCTGGCGCCGGGGGGCTGGCTGATGGTTGAAATCGGCCCGACGCAGGCCGAATCCGTGTTGGATTTTTTCAGCAGAGCCGGTTTTTTGCCCGGCCGCGTGCTGCAAGACCTGGATGGGCGCGACCGTGTCGTTTTGGCGCAGCGCAAATTGTGATACAGTCAAAGAAATGGGCAGAATCGTCACAAGATCGGTTTTCAGGCGGGTTATTGCCGCAAAACGTGCCTGATTATCGCTTTTTACGCAATTTGGGCTTGTCAGACGATGTTGCACATGATTAGTCAAAAGCGTGTAGGGCGGAAGTCATTCCACCGCACGCCTCAGCTTCATACTGCGGATCCGGGGTTCTGACAGGCTATTAGCCTGAACCCTATCAGAACAACGCTCGCAATGGCCAAGCCCCAAGGGGCGCAAACACACGAAAGCTCATGAGATCATCTAAATCCCGTTCGCGTTCCAAGTCGAGCCGTCAACGCACGGTCGGTAATATCATCAACCGGGTGTTCGATAGCTCGGGGCCAGAAGGTAAGGTGCGCGGTACTCCGCAGCAAATTATCGACAAATATCTGCAACTCGCGCGTGACGCGCAGTTGAGTAATGATCGCGTGGCCGAGCAGAACTTTTTGCAGCACGCTGAGCATTACACCCGGCTTTTGGGCGAGGCAGTGCGCGAACAGGCGCGCGAACAAGAGCAACGCCAACAGGCGCAGCAAAGCCAGAATGGCAACGGCAATCAAAACGGTAACGGCAATCAAAACGGTAACGGTAACCCGAACGGCAACGGCAATCAAAGCGCTGGCGCCTATCAAAACCGTGACCGTGGCGAGACGCGCAACACCAGCGGTGATCAACCCGATTTTGCCCCTCTGATGGCGATGGGTGACGAAAACGCCAGTAGCCTTGTCGAGACGCCCGAAGCCCAGACGCGACCTGCGGAACCGGCGTCCGATCAACGCCGCGAACCACGCCCCCCCCGTGCGCCCCGCGCCCCCCGCCCCCCGCGCGAAGCCGTCGCGCCGCAGACGGATGAAAAGCACAGCAAGCCCGAGCAAAGTGCAGCGCCTGCTACCGATGACAAAGCGGAAGATACGGCTGAAACCGTCGTCGCTGAAACGCCCGCACGCGAAAAAGCACCCCGTGTGCCCCGTGCCCGCACCCCACGCAAACCGCGCCCCACCGCAGAAAGCGCCCCTTCGGAGGCGCCTGTTGATCCGGTGTCGACTGTGGATAATGATAGCTGATCCGGGGGTCAGCGTGCAGGCGGTGTCAAGCTGATTATAAAGCCGCGCATCAGCGCGGCTTTATGCATTCTGCGCCAGTTCTCGGGCCAGGGCGCAAAACTGCTCAAGGCCGATTTCCTCGGCGCGTGCCGTTGGAGCGATCCCCGCTGCCTCCAGCCGGGCCTCGATATGGGGGGCTACACCCCTAAGCGAGGCGCGCAGCATCTTGCGCCGCTGGTTGAACCCCGCAGCCACAACCCGGTTCAAAATCACCGGATCGGCGGGAAAACGTGGCACCGGCAGGGCGGTCAGCCGGACCACCGCGGAATGCACCTTGGGCGCGGGGGTGAACGCCTCGGGGGGCAAGGTCATCACGATCTTTGCATCACAACGCCATTGCGCCAGCAAGGCCAGACGGCCATAGGCCTTGGATCCCGGCGTCGCCACGATCCGTTCGGCCACCTCTTTTTGAAACATCAGCACAAGGCTTTCCCATACCGGTGGCCAGGTCTTGGGGGTCAGCCAGCGAACCAAAAGCTCTGTCCCGACATTATAGGGCAGGTTGGCCACGATACGGATAGGCGGGGTCAGATAGGCCAGGGGGTCAATCACCAGCGCATCGTCATTAAGCACCTCAAGCCGGCCGGGCCAATGCGCCGCGACCTCGGCCAGCGCCGCCATACAGCGCGCATCCTTTTCAACCGCCAGCACATGGCGCGCGCCTTCGGCCAGCAGGCCGCGAGTCAGCCCGCCGGGGCCAGGGCCGACCTCCAGCACATCCACGCCGCGCAGGTCGCCCGCCGCGCGTGCAATCTTGGCCGTCAGATTTAGGTCCAGCAAAAAGTTCTGCCCCAACTGCTTTTTTGCAGCAATCCCGTGCGTTGCAATCACGTCGCGCAGAGGGGGCAGACCATCAATCGCGTTCATTAGTGCCCTCTTGTGCTGTGGTGACGGCTGAATTTCCCCGCCCGGGATCTTGCCCTGCGCGCGGCAGCCAAGCGGCGTTTGGACTGATACGAAAGCGTAAACCTATTGGTCGGCCCGGGCGGCCCCCATCCGTGCCGCCATGCGCAGGGCCGCAATCAGGCTGGCGGGATCGGCGCGGTCGTGCCCGGCTATGTCATAGGCGGTGCCGTGATCGGGCGAGGTTCGCACGAACGGCAGGCCAAGGGTCACGTTGACACCCCCGGCAAAATCCAGGGTCTTGATCGGGATCAGCGCCTGATCGTGATACATGCAGATCGCGGCATCATAGCGCGCGCGCGCGGCCGGATGGAACATGGTGTCAGCGGGCAGGGGGCCCGACAGGGCGTAGCCCTCGGCGCGCAGCTGTGCCAAAAGGGGGGCGATCCACTCCAGCTCTTCGGTGCCCATGGCCCCGCCTTCACCGGCATGGGGGTTAAGCCCGGCCACGGCAAGGCGTGGGTTGGTCAGGCCAAAATCGCGCTGAAGCCCGTCGTGGGTCAGGCGGATCACTTCGCTAAGGCCGGCCGGTGTCAGCGCGGTTGGCACGGCGCTTAGCGCGATGTGGATGGTGGCGGGCACCACCCGCAGATCGGGGCAGGCAAGCATCATCACTACCGGCACATTTCCCGCCAGATGCGCGAGGTATTCGGTGTGGCCGGGAAAGGCAAATCCGGCGCCGTCTTTCAACGCCTTCTTGTTGATTGGCGCCGTGCAAAGCGCGCTGCCGTGACCCTCCATCACCAGCTTTACGCCGCGGGCGATAACGTCGATCACAGCGCGGGCATTGGCGGGTTCCGGCGTGCCGGGGGTGGCGGCCGCCGGGAAAAGGTGGGGCAGGACCGGAAAGGCGCTGCCGGTCAGCGAGGCAGCCTCTGAGGCGTGGTTTATTTCACGATAGTGCGTGCCGCGTGGTAAATGTGCAGGGTCGCCCAGCCAAACGAAGGGCAGGCTTGCCCCAAGGGTTTTCCAGGCCTTCACTGCGACTTCCGGGCCAATGCCTGACGGGTCGCCACAGGTCAGGATTACGGGTTTGGCGCTGTCTCTCATCGCCGCAAGATCACTGCATCAGCAACCAGGTCGGCCATATAGCTTTCCGAGTAGCTGTTGAAACGGGCGTTTTGCAACTGCTTGAAAACTTCGTCCCGGTTGGGCGCGGGTTCGTCCTCGCCGTGCACACGGTCGCGCGAACATAGCATCACGAACACCAGGGCATTGCCCCGCACCAGCGCGGTTGAGCTTTCCCCCGGGTCAAGATGTGCAAGTTCCAGTGCGATATCCTGCGGGATCTGGGCCAGGGGCAGGGTTTCGCGCACCAGCTGTTCGGGCGGATAGTCCTTGGCCGCCGCAAAAAGATCAACGCAGCTATCCACCTTGCCGCGCAGTGCCGCAGCCTCGGCCAAGGCCTCCTCTGAACGGCCGCCAGAAATAAGAAGTGTCATGTAGTCAACGGTTTGCGGGATCTCCGAGACGGGTCCGGCCTCATCAATCGCGCGCAGCATGAACACAGCGACCGCGTTCGGAATGGTAACAGGGGCCGTCGCCTGCCCCGGCGCCAGACCCATTACCGTTGTGCGCAGCGCGGGCGGCAGGTTTTCAACCGGCATCCATGGCAACCGCCCTCCTTCGCCGCGCGACCCCGCAGCAGAGTTGTTCCGCGCCGCTTCGGCAAAGGCCGCCTCGCCGCGCAGGGTAGAGATTTTCTGCGCCGTGGCCATGGCGCTGGCTTCCTGCCCCGGCGGGGTGGGAATGATCACTTCTGACAACAGCACCCGCGTGCCGCGCCCACGCTGCGAGGTAAGCGACAGCGCACGGTCAACCTCGGCCGGGGTAATATTCACCCGCGAGGCGAATTTCGTGCGCACGATTTCGCGCCAGGCCGTTCCCGCCTCGACGAAATCGCGAAAGGTCTGCGGCTCTATCCCCGCTTCGGACAGCGCTTTCAACAGCTCTTCCGTGGTCAGGTTCGCGCGGCTGGCGAATTCTTCCATCCCCGCCGTGATGGCCTCTTTGGTGACTTTGATCCCGGCGCGTTTGGCCGCGTCCATCCGCAGCCGGTCTTCGATCAGTGCTTTTTCGGCCTCGGCATCCAGATCGCCCGGCGCACGCAAAATCGCCAGAAAGCGTTTTCGCTGTTCCAGCTCAAAGCCGGTGATCCCCAGGTCGTTGACCTGAATGACCGGCGCAAATAGGTTGCCGCCGCCTGCACCGCGCGTCGCGCCTTGCGCCATGCTGGCATCAGGAAGGGCGATCAGCGCCAGAAGGGCTGAGAGAATGAGGATTGCGCGCATCGTTACCGTCCGTCTGCTCTTGTTCCAATCACGGTGGTCCAGCCACCTTTTCGCGGGCCCATTGTTAGCGGGCACAAACGCGCCGGGTTCCACCCCCGCTCGCCCCAAATCCCGCAAGCTGCACCGAAAACCCGAAATCGGTTTCCGGGTCCACACTAGTCGAGGACGTGAAACGACGCGAGAGGGAAAGATCGACTGTGACACATTCATTCACATAGCTTATCCCCACCGCCGCCGTGGCCGCGCGGTCTGCGTTAAAGTCATAACGCGTCTCGAACGTACCTGACCAGCCGTTGTCCCAATTCCACCCGGTATCGAGCCGCAATTCCGAGGTATCGTCGGGGCGCGCCTCGGCGGGGGCGGCATCCATCCACAGATAACCCGCCCCGACCCGGTAGCGCCCGGTAGCGTACCCCAGCCGCAGCTCGTCGCGGCTGAACGTGAAGTCATCATCGAAAAGGGCGCGGTTAGAGAGCGTCAGCCCATCCGCGGTGCTTAGATGGGAGGCCAACAGCCAATCTGAGCGTTTTCCTGACAGGCCGGACCCCTCAGAAAACTGGCCCAGATCATCAGCCCGAAACACCCGCCCCGCCATCACCCCCAATGACCAGCCTGCCACGTCATGACGGGTCCAGCCGATACCCAGATTGGCGCGCAGGCCCCGTTCGCGGGCATCCGCACCGGGGTAGCGCGACATTGAAAACAGGTTCCCCTCGTCAAATTCCAGCAAGGTGCTGTCTTCGTTGGGAACATCTTTCAGACTGTCACGGCTCCAGATTACTTGTGCGATGGGTTCAATCACATGCGCAGCCTGGCCCGAGGTTTTGACCCAGGGCCAGCGCAGTTCAACCGCAGCCGAGGGCAGAACGCGAAAAACCGTGGGGGGATAATTGCTGTCCTGCCAGATCGAATAGAAATCAACCGCGGCTTCGGCCTGACCGGTGGCCAGTACCCCGCCCGGCAACAGCCAGTTGCGCCGCCAATCGGCCAACAATGTGGCACGCGCCATGTCACGCCCCGTCACATCATCTGATGACGATCGGCGGTGTGCGTGAAGCTGCCAGTCAAGCACCAGCTCTCCGCCTGTCGGTGCGGGGTGAAACACCTGCACCAGGTTCACATCGCCGGCCAGCGCCGGCTGGGTCGAATTTGTTTCGCCGTCGCGCAAGGTGTCGGTATTGCCGATCCGTGCCCAGACCAGTTTGTTGGTCTTGACCCGCTCCAGTGTGACCCCGCTCCATAGGCGGTCATCTTCGGACACGTCGTAATTCAGCAGGTACGAGCGGTCCGATACCAGCCGCAGATCGACCGCAAGCCGATAGTCATGGGGCAGTGTCAGGTCTACATCGGCAAACAGATAACCACGGGTATCACCGGGAATGATGTCATCACGGCTGATCGCCCCGTTCCATTCCATCGTGCCCGTGCTGAAGGCCTGCCGGTAGCGCAGTTCCAGTGTGCGGGTGCGCGAGGCGGAAAAATAGGGTGTCAACGTCAGATCGCGGCTGTCACCCAAGGGAAGGAAATAGGGCAGCTTCAACCCGGTGCCCAGGCTGGATGTGGTGCGCATCGTCGGACGTAAGAAACCGCGCATTCGTTCCACCGTCGGATCGGGCATCCGCAAATTCGGAATATAGGCCAGCGGCACCCCCATCGCCCGAAACTGCGCCCCCTCAAACAAGAGCTGCCGGGTCAGGTTGTCATGCGTGACGCGGCGGGCGCGTATTTCCCATAGCGGGGTAGGGCTTTCGGCACAGATCTGGCAAGATGAGGCCACGACCCGGTTCATGTAGGTATAGCGCCCCGCTTCGCGGCGCACGGTCGTGGCGGCCAGTTGCAATTCGCGTGCCAGCACCAGCCGTGCCCCGGTCAGGATACCATCTTGCAGATCGCGGCTAAGTTCGGCCTGATCGGCAATCAGGATCGACCCAAGTTGCCCCGGTTCTGTCAGCCGGATCGGGCCTTCGATCGCCAGCATTTCGGCTTTGGCGTCATAACGGATACGCGACGCGGTCAGCCGATTGCCTTTGTAAAGCACTTCGACCGCGCCACTGGCGATCAAGGCGTCATCGGGCGCAATCTCGACCCGGTCAGCCATAAGTGTGGCCGCTGTGCTGTCTTTGGCTGTGGTGTCAGTGGGCGCGGTCATCGTTTGGGCCTCAAGCCCCGCAGCCCCCCAAAAAACCGGGGCCAGCAGCGCCGAAGCCGAAAGCGCCATCATAGCTAACAGGCACACCCGCATCAGCCATCCTCCAGATGCAATAACAACGCAATTGACAGCATCAGCGCAATCCCCGGCGGGGCCCAGGCGGCCAGCATCACCGGAATTTGGCCATTATCGCCCAATACCTGCGCCACATTGCGTAAAAAGAACACCCCCAGCCCTGCCGCCAGCGCCAAAAGCACCATCTGCCCGGTGCGCCCGAACCGCGCATGGCGCATCGTGAACCCCGCCGCGATCAGCACCATGGCCGCCAGAACGAAGGGCAATGCCAACTCCATCTGCAACCAGACCATGTGCCTGCGCGTTGAAAAGCCTGCCCGCTGCAACCCGGCGATAAAGTCGGGCAGCGCCCAGATCGACACTGCTGAGGGCGCGCCGAAACCATCGCGAATTCGATCTGCCGTCAAATCCGATGGCAGCGTCAGGCTGGCGCTGTGCGTCGCCTCGCGCTCTGGGTTGCCCGCTGTTGCAAGCGGCCAGTCCTTGACGTCGGTCAGCACCCATTTGCCCGCACCCAGCCGTGCCTCTTTGGCAAAAATGCGCCGGATCGGCCCCTTGCCGGGGGCAAAGATCAGGAATGTCACGTCATAAAGCACGGTTGCGTCCTGATTGCCGCGTGCCGCGCGGATCACGGCTTGGGTTGCGTCATGCCCGTTGGGGGTGTCGCTCGCAGCCAGCCCGCCGCCTTGCCGCAGCCAGACCCCCTCGCGGCCGATCGAGACCGCTTGCGCCTCGCCGGCACGAAACCGGGCAGACAGCTCTTCGGCCCGTTTGTCTGTGGCGGCGACCAGCGGGTTGCCCACCGCAACCGCCAATGCTCCCAGAACCAGCGCCGTTGTCACAGGCGCAATCAGCATCGCCAGCGCCGAGCGCCCCGAGGCCCGGATCACCACCAGCTCTGAACTGCGCGCAAGGCCCAAAAACAGCGTCACCGCCGCCAAGACCATGATCAGCGGCAAAATCGTATAAAGCGCCCCGGGCATCCCCAGCGCGGCCAGCAATGCAGCGCCGCCAAGGCCCAGTTGGTCAGCGTCAAAACGGCGAATCTGCTCGACCATGTCGATCAGAAAGAGAATGCAGAAGAATATGGCCATCACCATCAGAAATGACCGCAAAAACCGCCGCGCGATATAGAACCACAGGGTCATGCGGCGCCCCCTTCGGGTGTGGGACCCCGGCCAAGGTGGGCGGTCGCGCGCGCCTTTGGCAGCCGGCGCGGCCTGGCCGCCCACCAAAGCATCGTGCCTGCGCCGATGGCCCCCAGGATCGCGGGCAGATAAATCAGCGACCACAGGTCTGGCTTGCCTTGGGTCACATCGGCCGCCGCGTTTGACATGAACTGCACGGCGATCAGCGCCACGATGGCAAACAGGATCTGCCGCCAGATGCCAAAACGGCTGAACCCCCCCAGCATCAGCGCGGCAAAGCCCAAAAGCGCCGCTACCGGCGCCATCAGGGGTTGCGCGATGCGCTCGTTTACCTCTAGCCACGCTTGGGTTGCGGTGCCACCGGTCAGGGCCAGAACCTCTGGGGTGGCGGCGATCAGCGCGGCTGTTGACAGCTCGTTCCAGTTGCGGCGCGCCCGGCCCTCGGGGCTGATCAAGCCACCGATGTCATAGGTGAAATTGGCAAACCGCGTCTGTGCCAGCCGCCCGTCAGAGTTGCGCAGGGTTTGCGCCTGGCCTTCGAACATGATCAGCTTGGGCCCGGAATCGGCCTTTACGATCAATGCCTTTTCCGCAGTATAAGTGGTTTGCGCGGCAGCCCCCCGGCTATCGGAAAGGTAGATGTCCAGCAGCTCGCCCCGGGCGGAGATTTCGCGGATGTAGACCGTCACCCCCGGTGCGGGATGCATGAAGGCGCCCTCGGTCAAAAAGCGTGCGGTGACGTTCTTGGCAACCTGCGCCTGCCGATCGGCCAGTTGCGCGCGCGAGGCGGGCACCAGAACATGCACAAGAACAGTCATCAGCAGTGCCACGATTACCCCGAACACCGCCACCGGTCGCGCCAGACGCCAGGGTGAAAACCCTGTTGCCTGCATCACCACCATTTCAGATTCCGTGGTCAGCCGGTTGACCGCATAGACCGTAGCCGCAAATGCCGCGACCGGCAGCACCACCCGGATCACATAGGGCAGCGTCAGCGCCGTGAACTCCAGCACCACAAGCGCGGTCTGGCCGTCAGAGATGAGGCGGTCAAACAGCAGCACGGCCCGGTTGACCCAATAGACCGAGACCAGCACAAGCGCGAAAAAGCCGAACAGCCCCATCAGTTGTGACAGCATATATCGGTCCAGTCTGGACAAGGCTGGGCATCCTTCCGAAGGGTTGTTCCCCTTCCTTAACGCGGCAAGGGCCGGGGGGAAAGGCTTTCGGGCGGGGTGGCTTTTCATTTTCGCATCTGCGCGCTAGGGTTCGGCGCAAAGCTGCCCGCCGCACCCGGTGCCGGGCTGGCCACGCCCGTTCAATGCCCTTTGCCGGAGACCGCCATGAGCCATCCTGTTGCTATCCAATTTCGCGAAACCGACCTTGACGCGCTGGCCAGCGCGACGGGCCGCATTGCTGTGTTCGTCGAGCCGGGGGCAAAGCTGTCGGCTGGGGCGCGGCGGCTTGACCGGTTGATGCGCGGCGCGCTGGTCCGGGCGCTCGGCTCGGACGGGGCGGCCAAGTTGAAACCGGGTGAGGCGTTAGAGCTTGGCTGGCCCACCGGATTGGCCTGCGAGGCGGTGCAACTGATCCGCCTGCCGCGCCGCGCCGATGTTGAGGCGGCGCGCAAGGCCGGCGCTGCGGTGGGGCGCAGCCTTGGGGCGGCGGGCGCGCTGGTGCTGGCCGAGGGCCATTCCCGCGCGGCTGATATTTCGCTGGGGCTGGCGCTGCGGGCCTATGATTTCGTGCCGCATAAAACCGATGCCGGGCCGCAGCCGGGTGCGGTCAACTTCATGGTGACAGACCCCGAAGCGGTGGCCGCCTCGGCCCGCCCGATGGCCGCATTGGCCGAAGGCGTGTTTTTCACCCGCGATCTGGTCAATGAGCCGGCCAATATCCTGACCACCGACGATTTCGCCGCGCGCCTTGGCGCGATGCACGAACTGGGTCTGGATGTCGAGATTCTGGAAGAGCCGGACCTGATCAAGCTGGGCATGGGCGCGCTTTTGGGGGTGGGGCAGGGGTCTGAAAGCCCCTCGAAGGTGGTGGTGATGCGCTGGCAGGGGGGCGAAGCTGACGCCGCCCCCTTTGCGCTCGTCGGCAAGGGTGTGGTGTTTGACACCGGCGGCATTTCCATCAAACCCGCGGCGGGGATGGAAGACATGACCATGGACATGGGCGGTGCGGCCGTTGTGGCCGGGGTGATGCGCACGCTGGCGCTGCGCAAGGCGCGGGCCAATGTGGTGGGCGTTGTCGGGCTGGTGGAAAACATGCCCGACGGCAAGGCACAACGCCCCGGCGACGTGGTGCGATCAATGAAGGGTGACACGATCGAGGTGATCAACACCGACGCCGAGGGGCGGCTCGTGCTGGCCGATGTGCTTTGGTATACGCAAGAGCGTTTCAAACCCGCCGCGATGATCAACCTTGCCACCCTGACCGGGGCGATCATCGTGGCCCTGGGGCATGAAAACGCCGGTGTCTTTTCCAACAACGACGCGCTGGCCAACAATTTCCTGCGCGCCGCCGAGGCCGAGGGTGAGGGCGCCTGGCGGATGCCGATGGGTGAGGCCTATGACAAGATGCTCAAATCGCGGGTGGCCGATATGCGCAACTCGGTCGGGCGCGAGGCGGGCTCGGTCACGGCGGCGCAGTTTCTGGGCCGGTTTGTCAAACCCGAAACGCCCTGGGCGCATCTGGATATCGCCGGCGTCGCCTTGTTGACCGCTGATAGCCCCTTTGCCCCGAAAGGCGCGACCGGCTGGGGCGTGCGGGCGCTGGACCGGCTGATCCGCGATCAGTTCGAAGCGGGCTGAAGGGCGGGCTGAATGGGCACCGCGCTGTTTTACCACCTGACCCGGTCGCCCGCCGACGCCGTGGTGCCGGTGCTGCTGACCCGCGCATTGGCGGCCGGTTGGCGGGTAGAGCTGCGCGGCACCTCGGCCGAGCGGATGGATTGGTTCGATCAGCGTCTGTGGCTGGGGGCCGAGGAAAGCTTTTTGCCGCATGGCCGTGCAGGCGGCCCGCAGGATGCGCGCCAGCCGGTTTTGCTGACCGTCGCAACCCCGGACGCGGCCCCCTTGAATCCGCCGGCGCAGGCGATCATGTCACTGGACGGGGCCGGGGTCAGCGCCGCTGAGGTGGCCAGTCATGAGCGTGTGTGGCTGCTGTTTGACGGCAACAACCCCGCCGCGCTTGACCACGCGCGCGGCCAATGGCGCAGCCTGACCGCCGCCGGTGCGCCCGCCGAATACTGGAGCGAGGAAAGCGGCCGCTGGGAAAAGAAGGCAGCGCGCTAGGCCACCGCACAAAACCGTGCGGGCGCGCTGAATGACGTGTTGCACCGGAACCACGACACGGGGCGGTTGCCCGTGCCTTGGCCTTGCGCCATGCATCCGGGCTACCTATCTGCCAACAGACGGCACAGACCGGAGATATCGAATGACCGCAGCATTGCACTACTTTCGCTGGGCCTTTTTCGTCACCGTGCTGGCGTTGATTTTGGCCTTCTGGCTGGGTTGGTATTTTACGGGCAACCTTGGTGGTGCGATCAGCTTTTTTCTGATTGCTTTTGTTTTGGCAATTCTGGAAATCTCGCTTTCTTTCGACAATGCCATTGTGAATGCCAACAAGCTAAAGACGATGACGCCGGTTTGGCAGCACCGCTTTCTGACCTGGGGCATTCTTATTGCGGTGTTCGGGATGCGCGTGCTGTTTCCCCTGTTGATCGTGGTTATCGCGGCTGGCATCGGCCCGCTGACAGCGATCCATCTGGCCGCTACCCAGCCCGCGGAATATGCCCAGATCATCGGTGAGGCGCATCTTTCCATCGCGGCCTTTGGCGGGGCGTTCTTGATGATGGTCGCGCTGCGTTACTTTATCGACGAGGCCAAAGAGGTGGATTGGATCGCCGCACTGGAATGCCAGCTGCGCCGCTGTGCCAGTGTTCGGGGCCTTGAAATTGCGCTGGTTCTGGCGGTGATGCTTGGCTTTACGGTCGCGCTGCCTGTGCATGAAGAGGCCGCCTTCCTTTTCGCTGCCCTTTCGGGACTGTTGACCTTTCTGGCGGTCGAGGTGCTGGGCCATATCGTTGACCGGCGCGCCGCAACGCTGGATCTGGCGGCAAAAGCCGGTCTTGGCGGCTTTCTTTACCTTGAGGTGTTGGATGCCTCATTCAGCTTTGACGGGGTGATCGGGGCCTTTGCCTTGACGCAAAACCTGTTCTTGATCGCCATCGGGCTTGGGATCGGGGCGATGTATGTGCGGTCGATGACGATCATGTTGGTGGAACGCAATACGCTGGCGCAGTTTCGCTATCTTGAACACGGGGCTTTCTGGTCGATCCTGATCTTGTCGGGGATCATGTTTGCGCAAACCCTTTGGCCGATTCCTGAAATGGTTACCGGGCTTTTGGGGGCGGGGTTCATTGGTCTTTCAATGCTGTCATCGTTACGCTTCAACCGCAGGGCACAATAGCTGCATTTATCGTGCGCGGCCCCATAGGGGCTTGACGGGCGGTCGCCCGAGTGCGATGCCGGTCGCACTTCGGTTCTTCCCCGTAAGGGGGGGATGAAAAGGGAATCCGGTGCCGCGTTGCAAGACGCCTACGCCGGGGCTGCCCCCGCAACTGTAAGCGGCGAGCAATGGCTGTGAATACCACTGGACCCAGGTCCGGGAAGGTCAGCCAAAGCGACGACCCGCAAGCCAGGAGACCTGCCGAGGTGATCACTCTTTTCCGCTGCGCGGGGTGCGCAGGGGGGCGGATTTCCGCTTGAGGTGATATGCACCGTCGGCGGAAAGGCAATCTTTCCAAAGGCATAATCATATGCGTTTCCGCACTGTGTGGAAACATCGAAGGATTGATTGAATGACCAGAGGTGTTCAGACCCTCACCCTAATGCTGCTGGCCAGCACTGCCCTCGCAACCCCGGCGCAGGCGCAAGATGTCGTGCAGTTGGATGATATTGTGGTGACCGGCGCACAAGAGCCGCGCAGCGTTGAGCGCACGGCGGCTGCCGTTTCGGTCCTGACCGCAGACGACATTGCCCGCACCGGCGAGGTCCGGATGACCGAGGTTCTGGCCCGTCTGCCGGGTGTCGGCGTGCTGTCGCGCGGCCCGATCGGTACCCAGACCGGGCTGACCATTCGCGGGGTAAGCCAGAACTATATCAAGGTTCTGGTCGATGGGATTGATGTCAGCGACCCCTCTGCCCCGCAGCTTGCCTATGATTTCGGTCGCCTCTCATCGCTTGATTTTGGCCGTGTAGAGGTGCTGCGCGGTTCGCAATCTGCGGTGCATGGCGGGCAGGCAATCGGTGGCGTCATCAGCCTTGATGCGCCGCGCCTGACCGATGAGGGAAACCATCATCAGCTGACCCTGGAGGCGGGCAGCATGAATAGCGCCGCCGGTGCCTGGACCTTTGGGCACAAGACTGCCGACACGGATATCGGCTTTACCTTGAGCCACATCCGCACTGACGGCTTTTCCGCCGCAGATGAAAACGCCGGCAACACCGAGGCTGATGGCTATGAGGCCACGCGCCTTGCCGTTCACGCTGAACGCCGGTTCGGCGCTGGCCTCGTTCTGGGCTTTTCGGGGTTTGCGCAAAACGACACGTCCGATATCGACAACGGCTTTGGTGTGCCCAGCGACAACTTTGACACCACCGACCACCGCGAACGTGGCGCGCGTATTTTTGCGCAGTTCGACACCGGGCGGATCGCCCATGAAATCGGCGTCACATATTTTACCACTTATCGCTATTATACCTCGGCCTTCGGTCCCGCTGACTATGACGGGTCGCGCCGGTCGCTGGAATGGAAGGCGAGCACCGATCTGGGGGCCGGGCGGTTGAGTTTCGGATTGGACCGCAAGATTGAGACCTATGAGGGCACCTATGTGGCCGGTCGCGTGACAAATGGCATTACGGGTGCCTTCGGGGAATACGCATTTACGCCCATGGCGGGGGTGGATCTGATCGCATCCTTGCGCCACGACGACAATTCGCGCTTTGGCGGGCAGACGACGGGCCGGGTGGCCGCAACCTGGGCGTTGCGCGACGATTTGATCCTGCGTGGCGCTTTTGGAACGGGTTTCCGCGCGCCCTCGGGGTATGAGCTTTATGATGGCTTTGCAGGCAATCCTGATCTGACCCCCGAGGAATCGCGCAACATTGATCTGGGAATCGAAAAGAAGCTGACGAATGGCGCCCTTCGGGCCACATTGTTCCGCGTCGATACGGATGATCTGATTGACTATGTGGGTGGCGGCTATACCCAGATCCCCGGCAAGACCCGTCGCCAAGGGGTGGAGCTGGAGGCCGAGGGCCGGATTACAGGCCGGATCGGATACACCGCAGCCTATACCTATACGGATGCCTCGAACCCGATCCTGAGCGCAGGCAGCAGCTGGAACGCAGGCTTTGGCCGCCATCAGCTCGCGCTGGGGCTGGATGCCGACATTACGGAAAAGCTGGTGGGAAGTGTCACGCTGCGCCATGTGGCGGACCGTCAGACGTTGCCCGACTATACGGTGCTGAACGCATCCTTTGGGTATACGATCAATGACCGGACCGAGGCCTACTTGCGGGTCGAGAACCTGACCGATGAGCAGTATCAGCTATGGCCGGGGTATGGCACGTCTGACCGGGCAGTCTATGTCGGGCTTCGTGCGGCGTTCTAAGCGCCCGCAGGGGGGGCGCCGAAATCTGCTGTGCGCCACCCTTTGCGCGGCGGCATTCTTTGCTGCCGCCCCCAGCCACGCGCGCGACATACCTGCGCGCGTGGTGTCGATGAATGTCTGCACGGATCAGTTGGCACTGCTGATCGCGGCGCCGGGGCAGGTGGTGTCGCTGTCGCATTTTGCGACCGATCCGCAGATGTCGGCGCTAGCCAGTCAGGCGCGGGGCTATGCGCTCAACCATGGCCGCGCGGAAGAGATTTATATGCTGCGGCCGGATCTGGTGCTGGCCGATGTCTGGTCCTCGCCTGCCACGGTGGGGATGTTGCGCCGCCTTGGGGTGCCGGTTGAACAGTTCCCGCCCGGCGTCTCGGTTGAGGAAATCCGGCGCCGGATCAGCCGCATGGGCGAGGTGCTGGGCCGCGAGGCGCGGGCCGCCGAGGTGCTGGCCGGGTTCGATGCCGCCTTGGCGGCAATCAAACGCCCGGCAACGGCGCCGCGGGCTGCGGTTTACGGCGCGGGCGGTTATGGCTATGGGCCGGCCACGCTGGAAGGGCAGATCCTGTCGCTGGCGGGGTTTGCGAATGTCGTCTCGGGGCCGGGGCTGGAACGGGGCGGGCGGATGTCGCTGGAGCGGTTGGTGATGGAGGCCCCCGATCTGGTAATCGCCGGGGCCGAAGTAAACGTGCCAAAAGGGGAAAGCCGCGCGCAAGAGATCTTGCACCACCCCGCGCTTGCCGCGCTGCCGCGTGTGCAGGGTTTGCGCGATGCGCGTTGGGTATGTGGCGCGCCGGCGATGCTGGAGGCGGTTGCCGATCTGGCCGCCGTGGGGCGACAGATTGAATCTGAAAAAATAAAGGGCAAACAATGAATTGCCGCGTATATTTCATGTCGCACATCAACAAGACCGCGCAAGGATGCCCGGCATGAGTTACCGCATGCTTTTGTGGGCTTTGGTCGTGTTGGTGGTGGCGCTGACGTTTGCGTCGCTGCTGATTGGCCCGGCGGGGATTGGCTGGGCCGAGGGGCTGCGCGCGCTGATCAGTGGCGAGGGTGCCGCCGGATTGGTCATGCGTGAGCTTCGGCTGCCGCGCGCGGTGCTGGGGCTGATGATCGGGGCGGCGCTGGGGCTTTCGGGGGCGGCGATGCAGGGGTTCTTGCGCAACCCTTTGGCCGAACCGGGGTTGATCGGCACTTCGGCAAGTGCGGCACTTGGGGCGGTGATCGCCATTCAAACCGGCGCTTATGCTGCCTTTGCACTGGCGCTGCCGCTGGCCGCTTTGGCGGGGGCAGGTGTGGCGGTGGCGCTGATCCTGGTGTTGGCGGGGCCGGGGGGCCGGGCGCTGACGCTTATTCTGGCGGGGATTGCGGTTTCTGCGCTGGCGGGGGCGTTGACGGCCTTGGTGCTGAACCTTGCGCCCAGCCCCTATGCGGCCGCGGAAATCGTGTTCTGGATGATGGGGTCGCTTTCTGACCGGTCGCTGACGCATGTGGCGCTGGCGGCGCCGTTTCTGGCGTTGGGGGCGGTGATCGTGCTGCGGCTGGGCCGGGGGCTCGATGCGCTGACGCTGGGTGAGGATGCGGCGGCGTCCTTGGGGATTTCGCTGCGGCGGCTGCGGCTGGGGGTCATCATCGGCAGCGCGTTTCTGGTGGGGGCTGCGACGGCGGTTGCGGGGGCGGTGGGCTTTGTCGGGCTGGTGGTGCCGCATCTGTTGCGCCGCGCGGTTGGGTCGCGGCCATCGCGGTTGCTGCCGGCCTCGGCGCTGGGGGGGGCGGCGATGCTGCTCTGCGCCGATATCGCCACGCGGCTGATCGCGCCGGAGCGTGACCTGAAGCTGGGTGTTCTGACGGCGCTGGTTGGGGCGCCGTTCTTTTTGCACCTGATCCGGCGCTTGGGAAGGAACGGCGAATGAGCCTGCTTACACTGCAAGATTTGACCGTGCGGCGGGGCCAATGCCCGGTCGTCGAGGGGGTCAGCCTGTCGATCCGCGCCGGTGAATTCATCGGGCTTTTGGGGCCGAACGGGGCGGGCAAAACCTCGCTATTGCGCGGTGCTTTGGGGCTTTTGCCGCGTGAAGGGCATTCGTCGCTGGCGGTTCTGGGGGCTGATGCGCGCGCCCGTGCCGCCGCCTGGCTGCCGCAATCGCGCGAGATTGCCTGGGGGATGCGCGTCGAGGAGGTGGTGGCGTTGGGGCGGTTGCCGCATGGCGGGCAGGGGGGCTGCGCGGTTGAGGATGCGCTGACACAGATGGGCCTGCAAAGCTACCGCAGCCGCAGCGCCACGCAGCTTTCGGGGGGGGAACAGGCGCGCGTGCTGATTGCCCGCACGCTCGCCCAAGAGGCGCCTTTGCTGCTGGCTGACGAGCCGACGGCGGGGTTGGACCCAGCCGCGCAGATTGCCACGATGCGGGTCTTTGCCGCCCATGCCGCCGCGGGGGGCGCGGTGGTGGCCAGCCTGCATGATCTGGGCCTTGCCGCGCGTCACTGCACGCGGCTTTGGGTGATGCACCGGGGGCGCCTTGTGGCGGACGGTGCGCCCGATGGGGTGCTGACGCCGGACCTGCTGGCCGAGGTGTTCCATATCCGCGCGCATTTCGCCCAGACCCCGGATGGCCCGGTATTTCAACCCCTGACGACATTGGGAGATTTCTGATGGCTTACCCGCCCGAACGTATCATCTGCCTGACCGAAGAAACCGTTGAAACGCTTTATCTTTTGGGCGAGGAAGACCGGATTGTGGGGGTTTCGGGTTATGCCGTGCGCCCGGCGCGGGTGCGGCGCGAAAAGCCGCGCGTTTCGGCCTTTACCAGTGCCGATCTGCCCAAGATCCTTGCGTTGAAGCCGGACCTTGTGTTGACGTTTTCCGATCTTCAGGCGCAGATTGTGGCCGACCTGGTGCGCGAGGGCGTGGCCGTTCACGCCTTTAATCAACGCGATATTGCCGGGATCATGGCGATGATCCGCACCCTGGGCGCGCTGGTCGGGCAGGTTGCCAAGGCCGAGGCACTGGCCGCCGGGTTTGAGGCGCGTCTGGCACAGGTGGCCGCGGTGCCGCGCCCCAATCGCCCGCGGGTCTGGTTTGAGGAATGGGACGAGCCGCTGATTTCCGGCATCCGCTGGGTGTCGGAGCTGATCAGTATCGCGGGCGGGCAGGACGTGTTTGACGGGCTAAGCCGTGAGGGCAAGGCGCAAGGCCGGATCGTGCCGCAAAGCGCGGTGATCAGCGCCGCGCCCGACATCATTCTGGGCTCATGGTGTGGCAAGAAACTGCGCCCCGAACGGATAGCCGCGCGCCCCGGTTGGGGGGCGATCCCGGCGGTCGCCAACGGGCGTATCCATGAGATAAAATCGCCGCTGATCTTGCAACCCGGCCCCGCCGCGCTGACCGATGGGCTGGACGCCATTCTTGCCGCTCTTTGGGGCTGACCCCGGTTTTTACCTGATTTTACGAAAATGCCCGCTATTAGACCGT
Organism: Phaeovulum sp.; assembly: GCF_047638075.1. Taxonomy (NCBI): domain Bacteria; kingdom Pseudomonadati; phylum Pseudomonadota; class Alphaproteobacteria; order Rhodobacterales; family Paracoccaceae; genus Phaeovulum; species Phaeovulum sp. Next base: position 65,364 of record NZ_JBLJBV010000042.1, on the reverse strand, counting down.
ATTGGATATGGCACCCGGTAACGCGCCTTTAAGGCTGTCCCGCCTTAAATGACAGGCGGCGCGCAGGGCGCCGATCCGCCGCCAGAAGGCAGCCACGATCCTTTCGGGTGGACTCATGATAATCTGGTGTATGCGGCTTGTGCCTTTGGCATGGGGGCTTTTTTCCGTGGTGATTACGCTGCTTGCCCCGGCGGTGGTGCAGGCGCAAGGTGGGAATTTTGGGGCGCGGGCTGCGGGTGAGAGGTCGGTTTCCTTGGCTTTGGTGGTGCGCAATGACCGCGGTGGCCTGGTTTCAGCGCGCGTGGCCGAGGTGGCTGCGCTGCGGGCATCGGGGCGCGCGGTCGAGATTAGGGGGCAGGTCTGTCTGTCATCGTGCACGCTTTATCTGGCGCTGCCAAAGACCTGCGTTGATGCGCGCACCACATTCGGCTTTCACGGGCCGACCCATTACGGGCAAAAGCTGTCGGCGCGCGATTTCGAATACTGGTCGCAGGTGATTGCGGCGCATTACCCCGCGCCGTTGGCCAAGTGGTATCTGAAAAAGGGGCGCAGCAAGGTTGGCGGCTATTACCGCATCAAAGGGGCAGAGCTGATCCGCCTGGGGCTGCGTGACTGCGCCACTGTTGGTTAGCCTGCCCGGGTTCATGTAACAAATATCAATAGCTTCGCAACTGTCTGAAAAAAAATGATAATGTCAGGGTTGAAGGCCGTTTGGCCGTTTGCTTTGACAGAACGTCGGCAAACATCATTTCGCCGGATGACACCGGCAGATTGCGCGGTTCTGGTGTCAGTTTGTGCGACGTCAGGGCAACTTGGTTGATCGGGGGCTTGCAATTATCTGGTTCAGGCTTTTTGATCTAGGGCAGTGCGTAAGCAATGACTATGCCGTGCAAACAGTCGCGGTCCCAACCGGAGGTAATTTCATGAAACTCACCCGTCTTCTGGCGGTATCGTCGCTGGCGTTGATCGCCGCAGGTGCTGCCCAATCCAAAACCCTGGTCTATTGTTCGGAAGGGTCGCCCGAAGGGTTTGATGCCGCCCCTTACACGGCTGGCACCACGCTCGATGCCTCGGGCAAGGCGCTTTACAACCGGCTGGTGGAATTCGATCTGGGGACCACCAATGTGATCCCCGCACTTGCCGAAAGCTATGAGATCTCGGCAGATGGGTTGGAATATACATTCAAGCTGCGTCCGGGGGTAAAGTTCCACACCACCGATTATTTCACCCCGACGCGTGACTTCAACGCCGATGACGTGATCTTTTCGTTCCTGCGTCAGGGTGACGAAAGCGACCCGTGGAACCAGTATATCCCAGGAATTTCCTACGAGTATTACAATGGCATGGAAATGCCCGAAGTGATCAAGGAAATCCAGAAGATCGACGATCTGACGGTGAAATTTGTCCTGACCCGCGCGGAAGCGCCGTTCCTGGCCAACGTCGCGATGAGCTTTGCCTCGATCGTTTCCAAGGAATATGCCGACCAGTTGCAAGCGGCGGGCAGGATGGAAGACCTGAACAACGCGCCTGTGGGCACCGGGCCTTTCAAATTCGTCGCCTATCAGAAAGACGCGGTGATCCGCTATCAGGCGCATGATGAATATTGGAAAGGCCGCGAAAAGATTGATGATCTGGTCTTTGCGATCACGACCGATCCGGCCGTAAGGATGCAAAAACTGCAAGCTGGCGAATGCCAGATCATGCCGTACCCGTCGCCTGCGGATCTTGACGCGCTGAAAGCCGATTCGAACCTGACCGTGATGGAACAGGCCGGGCTGAATGTGGCCTATCTGGCCTATAACACCACCGTCGCGCCGTTTGACAAGCCCGAGGTGCGCACCGCGCTGAACATGGCGATGAACAAGCAGGCGATCGTGGATGCCGTGTTCCAAGGCACCGGCCAAGTGGCCAAAAACCCGATTCCGCCAACTATGTGGGGCTATAACGACGCTGTCGTCGACACCCCCTATGACCCGGAAGCGGCCAAGAAGATGCTGGAAGATGCCGGCGTCAAGGATCTGAGCATGGAAATCTGGGCAATGCCGGTGCAGCGCCCCTATATGCCCAACGCACGCCGGACGGCCGAAATGCTGCAAGAAGATTTGGGCAAGATCGGCGTCAAGGTTGAGATCGTGTCCTATGAATGGGGCGAGTATCTGGCAAAATCAACCGATCCGGCGCGTAAAGGTGCGGTGATTCTGGGGTGGACGGGTGATAACGGCGACCCGGACAACTTCCTTGCGGTTCTTTTGGGTTGCGCGGCAACCGGTGATGGCGGGGCAAACCGTGCGCAGTGGTGCAACAAGGACTTTGACGATCTGATCCAGAAAGCCAAGATCACCGCCGACCATGAAGAGCGTGTAAAGCTTTATGAACAGGCGCAAGTCGTGTTCAAAGAGCAGAACCCTTGGGCGACGCTTGCGCACTCGACCGTGTTCATGCCAATGTCGAACAAGGTATCGGGCTATATCATGGACCCGCTGGGCACCCATAACTTTACGGGGGTTGACCTCGCTGACTAAGTGACAGAAATGACACGCGGGCGCGCCGGGGCTGGCCCACGGCGCGCCCATAATCATTCGAGGGGCAGATGTTAAAATTCCTGTTTGGCAAGATTGCCTATCTGGTGCCCACTTTTATCGGCATCACCATCGTGGCCTTTGGCTTTGTGCGCCTATTGCCCGGCGATCCGGTGCTGCTGATGGCAGGCGAGCGCGGTATTTCCGTTGAACGCCATGCTGAACTGACAGCGCAACTAGGCTATGATCGGCCGATCTGGGTGCAGTATTTCGATTTTCTGAACAATCTGTTTCACGGGGATTTCGGCCTGTCGCTGACCACCAAGAAACCGGTTCTGGCCGAGTTTCTGACCCTGTTCCCCGCGACAATCGAGCTTGGCGTTTGCGCCGTGATCCTGGCAACGATGATCGGGATTCCGCTAGGGGTTTTTGCCGCGATCAAGCGTGGCAGCGCCTTTGATCAGGTGTCGATGGGGGCTGCGCTGATCGGGTATTCAATGCCTATTTTCTGGTGGGGGCTTTTGCTGATCATCCTGTTTTCCGGCATTTTGAAATGGACCCCGGTTTCGGGCCGGATCGACCTTTTGTATTTCTTCCCCAAGGGCACCGGGTTCATGATTTATGATGCGATTGCCTCGGGGCAGAAGGGGGCGCTAAGCTCGGCGTTGCGCCATCTGATACTGCCCTCGATCGTGCTGGCGACGATCCCGATGGCGGTGATAGCGCGTCAGTCGCGATCGGCCATGTTGGAGGTGCTGAGCGAAGATTACGTTCGTACCGCCCGCGCCAAGGGCATGTCGCCGTTTCGGGTGGTGGGCATTCACGCGCTGCGCAATGCGCTGATCCCGGTGATTACCACGATCGGGCTTCAGGTCGGGGTGCTGATGGCGGGCGCGATTCTGACCGAGACAATCTTTTCCTGGCCCGGCATCGGAAAATGGATGATCGATTCCATTTCGCGGCGCGATTACCCCTCGGTGCAGGGGGGGCTTTTGTTGATGGCAGCGGTGGTGATGACCGTCAATCTGGTGGTAGATCTGCTTTATGGGTTGATCAATCCGCGCATCCGGCATTCGTGAGGGGCTCATGACCGAAACAACAAACACCTCAGCCTTGTCTGCGCGCCGCCGTGCGTTTGCCGAATTCTGGTTCTATTTCAGCGAAAACCGTGGTGCGGTCATCGGGCTTTGGGTCTTCGTCGGGCTGGTGCTGCTGGCGCTGCTGGCGCCTTATATCGCACCGCATAGCCCGACTGCGCAAAACCGGGGCGCATTTCTGGTGCCCCCGATGTGGCAAGAGGGCGGCACCAGCCAGTTCATTCTGGGAACCGATGCGGTCGGCCGCGATATGCTGTCGCGGTTGATGTATGGCGCGCAGCAATCGCTGTTCATCGGGGTGGTCGTGGTCAGCATCGCGCTGTTTGGCGGTATCATTCTGGGGCTGGTCGCAGGGTTTTTCGGCGGTTGGGTCGATGCGGTGATCATGCGGGTGATGGACGTGGTTCTGGCGTTTCCGTCGCTGCTTTTGGCGTTGGTGATGGTGGCGATACTTGGGCCGGGACTGATGAACGCGATGATCGCTATCGCCATTGTCTTGCAGCCGCATTTTGCCCGGCTGACCCGCGCCGCTGTGATGGCAGAACGGAACAAGGAATATGTCATGGCCGCGCGCGTGGCCGGGGCCGGGCGGGTGCGGCTGATGTTTCGCACGATCCTGCCCAATTGCCTTGCGCCGCTGATCGTGCAGGGCACGCTGTCATTTTCAAATGCGGTGCTGGATGCGGCGGCGCTTGGCTTTCTGGGGATGGGTGCGCAGCCGCCCACGCCCGAGTGGGGCACGATGCTGGCCGAGGCGCGCGAATTCATCTTGCGCGCGTGGTGGGTAGTCACCTTCCCCGGCCTGGCCATTCTGATCACGGTTCTGGCGATCAATCTGGTGGGCGACGGGCTGCGTGATGCGCTGGACCCGAAACTGAAGCGGAGCTAACCGATGACCCCACTCTTGGAAATCCGCAATCTTACTGTTGGGTTCGAAACCAATGCGGGCCTTTTTCAGGCGGTCAAGGGCCTCGATCTGACGGTACATGAACGCGAGGTTCTGGCGATCGTCGGAGAAAGTGGCTCTGGCAAATCGGTGTCAATGCTGGCGACGATGGGGCTGTTGCCGAAATCGGCGCATATCACCGCCGATGTGATGCGTTTTGCCGGCCACGATCTGCAAAAGATGGGCGCGAAAGAGCGTCGCAGTGTGATCGGCCGCGAAATCTCGATGATCTTTCAAGAGCCGATTGCCAGCCTGAACCCCTGTTTCACCGTCGGCTATCAGATCGAAGAGGTTTTGCGCACGCATCTGGGGCTTGGCCGCAGTGCTGCGCGCGACCGTGCGGTTGAACTTTTCGGGGCGGTCGGCATCCCCAACCCGCAAGATCGGCTAGGGTCCTATCCGCATCAGATGTCGGGCGGCCAGTGCCAGCGGGTGATGATCGCCATTGCGATTGCCTGCAAGCCAAAGCTGCTGATCGCGGACGAACCCACGACCGCGCTGGATGTGACGATCCAAAAGCAGATTCTGGACCTGCTGATGGCCCTGCAAGAGGAAACCGGCATGGGAATGATCATGATCACCCATGACATGGGCGTGGTGGCGGAAACCGCTGATCGGGTGATTGTCAAATACAAGGGCCGAAAGATGGAAGAGGCGGATGTGCTGACGCTGTTTGAAAGCCCCTCAAACCCCTATACCCGTGCGCTTTTGTCGGCACTGCCGGAAAATGCCACGGGCGATCGGCTGCCTACGGTATCGGATTTTGTCGATTTTGACGCGATGGCGGCCGAAAACAACCAGATCGGGGGGGCAAAATGACCACTCCGGTTCTGGAAGCGCGCGGCATCATTCGCGATTATGCGGTGCAGGGCGGCATGTTTCGCAAGGCGGGGGCGGTGCGCGCGTTGTCGGGCATCAGCTTTACCGTTGAAAAGGGCAAGACGCTGGCGATTGTGGGTGAAAGCGGTTGCGGCAAATCCACGCTTGCGCGGATCATCACGCTGATCGACCCGGCCACCGATGGCGAGCTGCTGTTGGACGGGGAGGCGATCAACATCGCCCATCAAAAACTGACGCCCGAATTGCGCCGCAAGGTTCAGATCGTGTTTCAAAACCCCTACGGCTCGCTTAACCCGCGTCAGAAGGTTGGCGATATGCTGATGGAGCCGTTGATCCTCAACACGGCTGACACTGCGGCAGAGCGGCGCGAAAAGGCTATGGCGATGCTGGTCAAGGTCGGGCTGATGCCCGAGCACTTCAACCGCTATCCGCATATGTTCTCGGGGGGGCAGCGCCAACGTCTGGCAATTGCGCGCGCGCTGATGGTCAACCCGCGCCTTTTGGTGCTGGATGAGCCGGTTTCAGCGCTGGATCTATCGGTTCAGGCGCAGGTGTTGAACCTTTTGGCCGATCTTCAGACCGAGTTTGACCTGACCTATGTGTTCATCAGCCATGATCTGTCGGTGGTGCGCTATATCGCAGATGAGGTGATGGTGATGTATAAGGGCGAGGTCGTCGAATACGGGTCGCGCGACGATGTATTCGGCGCGCCCCAGCACAGCTATACGCGCACGCTTTTTGCCGCTACCCCGGTGACCGATCTTGAAAGTATCCGCGCGCGCACTGCGCGCCGCCGCGCCGCTGGTATTGGCGCCCCCCTGCAACCCTGACCGCTTTGCGGTAAATTTGGTGATAACATGGCAGACTATTCCCACCGCCTGGCCGCCCTGCGCGCCCGGATGAAAACGACCGGCACCGACCTTGTGGCGCTTGGCCCGACCTCGAACATGACCTGGGCTTCGGGGTTGTCGCCGCATGGTGATGAACGCCCGGTGATGCAGATCGTGACCCAGACCTATGCGGGGTTTTTGATGCCCGCGCTGAACGCTGACAGCCAGCGCCCCAAAACCGATCTGCCCTTTGTTACCTGGGCGGATGATGTGGGTCCGAAGGCGGCGCTGAAAGGTCTTTTGACCGAGGCCGGTGCCGGGGGTGCGGTCGCTGTTGCCCTGGATGAAACGATGCGCGCCGATTTTGCGTTGCTGCTGCTGGATCATCTGAACGTCACCCGCCGCAGCTTTCTTTCTGACACGCTGGGGTATCTGCGGTCGCGCAAGGACGCCGAGGAATATGAAATCCTCAAGGAAAACGCGGTTATCAATGACGGCGCGATGAGGGCCGGCTTTGCCGCCCTGCGCGAAGGCATCACCGAGGCCGAGGTCGCCGCCGTTGTTGCGCAACACTACCGCGACAATGGTGCCGAGACCCAGTTTTTAAGCGTGTGTTTTGGCCCCAACGGGGCGTTTCCGCACCACCACACCGGCCAGACCCGGCTGACGCGTGATAGCGCCGTGTTGATTGATATTGGCGGGCGCAAGGATGGCTATCCGAGCGACATGACCCGCGTTGGTGCCTTTGGCACGCCGCCCGCCCGCTACGCTGAAATCCACACCATCGTGAACCGCGCCGTCGAGGCGGCCCTTGCCGCCGCCAAGCCCGGCGTCAAGGCCAGCGCCATTGATGCGGCCGCGCGCGGGGTCATCACCGAGGCTGGCTTTGGCCCGCGTTTCCTGCACCGCACTGGCCACGGGCTGGGCATCGACATCCACGAAGAACCCTATATCACCGCCACCGCCGATACTGTGCTTGAGGAAGGCATGGTCTTTTCGATCGAGCCGGGGATCTATCTGGAAGGCGAGTTTGGTCTGCGGCTGGAAGAGATTGTGATCATGCGCGCAGAGGGCGCAGAGGTCCTGTCAGATTTGCCGCGCGATGTGATTATGGTGCCGGTAAAGGGCTGAAAACGGTATCTTATTCTGACCGCAGGGGGCCCGCTGATGCAGCCGGGCCCCTCTTGCGTTGCCTGTCACATTGCGCAGGCACAACGCGGTGAGAATAGGGCGCCAGTTGCCTGATCATTCGATATTTACGATTGATTGGATTAAAACTATTCGTTGGATTGATGTATTTCAGACGCGTATCTTCCTGTTATCGGATAGCGAAGGAACGCGCAGATGGAACTGGCTGAAACCAATATGGCAGTAGATAGCGGTGGCAGAGGGGTGCATTTCTGGACGCGAGCTGGCGGGGTTCTGCCTGGGCTTGCGCTTGCGGCGCTGATCGCCGTGGCGGCGTTTGGGTTGCGGCTGGTGCCGGGGCTTGGTGCGATCAGCCCGCTGATCCTGGCGATTTTGCTGGGGATGGTGTTTCACAATCTTATCGGCACGCCGAAACGCGCCAAAGCGGGCGTTTCCTTTAGCCTGAAGCGTGTGCTGCGGGCGGGGATCGTGCTGTTGGGGCTGCAGTTGACGGTGCAGCAGGTTGTTGCGGTTGGTGGCACCGGGGTGGCGCTGATTGTGGCCACGCTACTGGCCACGTTCACCTTTACCACCTGGTTGGGCCGTTTGTTGCGGGTTGATCCGGGGCTGAGCCAGCTGATCGCTGCGGGCAGTTCGATCTGTGGTGCCTCTGCGGTGATCGCAACCAACACCGTGACCCGTGCGCATGATGAGGATGTGGCCTACGCGGTGGCTTGCGTTACGATCTTTGGGTCGCTTTCCATGATGCTGATGCCGCTGGCCGGGGGCTTTCTGGCGATGGGGCCGCATGCCTTTGGCCTGTGGACCGGTTCCTCGATCCACGAGGTGGCGCAAGTTGTGGCCGCAGCCTATGCGCGCGGGCAAGAAGCGGGCGAATTCGGCACGATTGCCAAGCTGACCCGTGTGATGATGCTGGCGCCGATGGTGCTGATGCTGGGTTGGACGGCTGCACGCCGACTGCGCCGCGAGGGATCGGCGGCCGCACATGCTGCCCCCCCGGTGCCATGGTTCGTGTTGGGCTTTGTCGCTATGGTCGGGTTGGCCAGCACCGGTTGGATGCCACTCGAAACCCATGCCCCCACAACTGCGCTGACCCAGTTCCTGTTGGCGACCGCACTGGCTGCGATGGGGTTGGAAACGGACGTCCGCAAACTGGCGGCCAAGGGGCTTCGTCCTGCGCTTTTGGGGGCCAGTGCGTGGGTTTTCATTTCCCTTTTCAGCCTGGGTCTGGTTTTGTTGTTGGTATGACGCTAGAACAGCTTCGCATCTTTATCGCCGTCGCTGAGCGTGAACATGTCACGCAGGCGGCGGCGGTGCTTAATCTGACGCAAAGTGCCACGAGCGCCGCGATTGCCGCGCTGGAAGATCGCCACGCCGTCCGCCTGTTTGACCGGGTCGGGCGGCGTATCGTTTTAACCGAGGCGGGGCGGCTGTTTGTGGATGAAGCGCGGGCGGTTTTGGCGCGTGCCGATCAGGCCGAACGCCTGTTGGGCGATCTGGCGGGGCTAAAGCGTGGCTCATTGCGGTTGGCGGCCAGTCAGACTGTGGCCAATTACTGGCTTCCGGCGCTGATGCAGCAGTTTCGTGCCTCATACCCCGGTTTTGCGCTGAGCCTTGATGTTGCCAATACCGAGGCGGTGGCCCGGATGGTGCATGCCGCCACTGTCGATCTGGGCTTTGTCGAAGGGCAGATTACGGATCCCACGCTATGGACGCGCGCGCTGCCGGGGGATGATCTGGTTCTGGTGGTGGCGCCGGGGCATCCTTGGGAACAGCACCCGCCACGCGGCGCAGCGGCGCTTGGCGGCAGTGTCTGGGTGACGCGCGAACCGGGGTCAGGAACACGCGCAGTGTTTGAGGAGGCGCTGGCACAGCAGGGAATTACCATTGATGCGGTTGAAATCGCGCTGGAGTTGCCCACGAATGAGGCGGTCCGCGCCGCTGTCGAGGCGGGTGCGGGGGCAACCATTCTGTCGTCGCTGGTGGTACAAGCATCGCTTGATGCGGGAAGTTTGCGCAAGATAAGCTACGATCTGCCGCCCCGGTCATTTCAGATTTTGCACCATAAGGCGCGGCATCTGTCGCTGGCTGAAAAACGCTTTTTGGACCTTGCGGTGCCGTTCGATGAAAGGCGGCCGGCGTGATGGCTGCAACCTTTCAATCGGGATGAAATGGGTGCAGCCGGGTGTCTGTGCCCGCCGTGTCTTCGGTGTGGCCATGATCGGCGGTTGGGACCGCGGCGACCAGCTCTATCCGGCGGCGCGGCGCGATCATGCCTTCGCGGCGCAGGGCGTCGTCGATCAGGCTGTAAACCTCATCGCGGCAATCCGCGTCCCTCTCAAACCGTGATAACCAGTAGCGCACGGCATAGGTGATCCCTTGCTCTTCATAGGCCAGAACGCGGACATCCGGGGCCGGGTCCTGCAAGATCAGCTTGGCCTCTTGGAGGGCGGTCAACATCACCTTGCGCGCGGCACTGATCGGCATGGCGTGGTCCAGCGTGATCGAGATTTGCGCCCGGTACTGTGGTTTGGGGGCGGAGTAGTTGGTGATACGCTGGCGCGCAATCTGGCTGTTGGGCAAGATCGCATAGGTCGCATCGCGCGTCAGTACGCGGGTGGTGCGCCAACCGATCTCAATCACGCGGCCCCGCGCGATCCCGTCAATTTCAATCCAGTCGCCAATGCGAAATGGCCCCTCGATCCCCAGCGCCACACCCGAAAGCGTGTCGGCCACCACGTTGCGGATCGCAAAGCCCAGCATCGCCAGGATAAGGCCGGAACCGGCCAAGGCCCCAACCGCGCCTTGCCCCATGAACAACGCGACCGACGCCGCAAACGCGGTCAGAAACAACACCGCTGAAATCAGGTCCTTCAGCAGCCGCGGATAGGGTCGCCGCCGCACCGCCGCCTGATCCAACACCATGGCCAGAATTCGGCTGACCAACCAGGCGGCCGCAAAATAGGCCAGCGCGGTGACGATGGGCGACAGGTCGTCCTGTTTGCCCATCAACTGGGCCAACTCATTGTGAAACAACACCAACCCAAGGCTGAGGATCATCAGTGCGGTCGGCCAGATAAGGCGCCGTGCGTTTTGTCTGGTTGTCATAGCGTCCGCCTTTCGCCTACGGGCAAGGGCGGCCGCCGGCGGGGCCGCGAACAGTCGGGGCAGGGACCGCTATGATGGGGTGGCAACGGGCGAAAACAGGTGCGGCAAAAGGCCCCCGGTACGGTGTGCGCAGCCCTGATCGGGTGGTGGCAATGCGGACAGCGGATTGCAGCGGCGCGGGGCAGGGGGGCGTGGCACCCGAGGCAGATCGCGCGCATGGGTAGACGTGACATGGGAACTGGCTCCGGATTGGTCATTTGAAACGACAGCTGAGTGTTTCCCGGAGACGGCCCCCATTTCGTTCAGATCATGGGGTTTTCATCCCCGGGCGGGGCATGTGCGGCGCAAGGGGCCGTAGTTGAGGTAACCACCTTTCAGCCTTCGTCGCCATCAGTGCGGGCTGGCGATACGCGCATGACGGTCAGGGTGCGGCGCTGGTCATCGCGGGTGTCCCAGTAGAACGCCGCACCTTCGGTAAGGCCCAGCAGCGCGACACCCATGGGCGTCATCACCGAAATGCGCTGCGCGGCGATATCGGCGTCTTCGGGGAAAACCAGCCGGACGGTCTTTTCAATGCCGGTGGCTTCGTCGCGGTAGGTCACATCATTGCCGATGGCCACAACATTGGCTGGCATCTTGCCGGGGGCAACGATCTGGGCGCGGCCCAATTCTTCCAGCAGGCGATCAGCCATGGCAGGGTTGCGCTGAAACGCGCCTTCGGCCATCGATTCCAGCCGGTCCAACGTGTCCTGACACAAGACGATCTTCGGGCGGCGCGACGTTTTGCTGGCGGGTTTGGTCTTGGTGGTCATGGCGGGCTCCATCTTGTTTTTCGTTAGGGGCGGCAGCGAATAAGCCAGGGCTAAAAGGGGCAGGTACCTGGAAAACATAAGGTAAGAATGCGGGTCGTGGAAACCTGAAGCAGAAGACGTAGGGTGGCAAAGGAAGGCAGTGCAGGCTGTGTCATCCCATGGGCAATAGTAACGCTGCTTTATGGAATGTCAGTGATCCCCGGGGGTTTGGCAGGCGCGAACGCGCCTATTCCGCCCGGGGAACAGGGCGGGTCAGCAATCGGAAACGAAAATGATCCATATGCGCCTTCATATGACAAGAGGTAGGCGCGGTTGTGACGTTCGTCAATCTCTGACGGTGATGTTGGGCGCAATGGGGGGCGTGTTGTGGCGTCAACGGCCCATCATTCGGCACTTATGCGCCAAATGGCCGCGCCCTGACGCATGACAGTTGCAACTGTAAGGTGTTTGCCCCATGATGCTGCCATGTTGATGTTTGGCAGTTGTGAAAAGTGTCTGTCATATGCGGGCTGATCTATAGCCCGCCGTTAGCCCCGACTGACGGAATGGGGGTATGCAGCAAGTGTTTTCCGGTCAATGATCGGAGGGGGCGCCTTGAACTCTTTCAAATAGGCTGCCCGTTTCCTTGTAGACGATCCTGGCCCCAGACAAGTTGGGTGCCATCGCGGTGACGTCGGCTTTTGATGCTTGGGGGATGACATGCCATATTCTTTGAAGCACCAAGACAGTGCCCATGCAGGTTTCAAGACCTGCGCAGAGGGGCGCGGTGGGGCGTTTCGTGCGTCTTTCAATGCAACTTTTTCCTGGTGTTTGTGGGCGTGATCCACAGTCGTCTGCCCGGCCACATCGTGGGCGGGGGGTGTTGCCTTAGGCCCTGGGGGGGCCAGCCCCGGTGGGGGGAAACCCACCAATCCGCGTTTGAAGGAGCTGGATCCATGATGATTTGTTCCGCAGATTTTGCTGAACTCTTGCCCGCACGGGGGAAAGTGGTCGCCCGCAAGGGCGATGTAGCCAAGCGGTTGGAGGAAACACTATCGCGGCCATGCGCCACGCGGCGCGCCCCGACAATGACACCGATGGGGGCATGGGAAACGGGGATGTTATCCTCGGGGCTTGCTATGTCCATGATGCCGGCGGTGGCTGCCTACCATGCCGCATTGGCGATGATGGAAACTTCTGCCATATTGGCAAAAGCACCCGACGTCGGGGAAAGCGAGCTTGAAGAAAAGGCATAGCAACGAATGCAAGATGAAAAAATGAGTGCAGCAACGCCGTTGAAAGGTGGCGTTCTTGCCGCCGTTGGTCAGCTTCCGCAAGATGAGGCGGTTTTGGCCCGCGCGATCGAGGTCGCCGCCGACAGTGGCGTTTCGCTTACTGTAGTGCATGTGCTGGACGTGGCTATGACAGACTGGATGGCACCCGATGTCACCACGCTGCGCCATCAGGCCGAGCTTTCCGTGCGTGATGATATTGTGGCGGCGCTGGCCCGTTTGGGCGCGGATGAAAGCGCCACGGTTCTGATCGAGGTTGGCACGCCCTCGGCGCGCCTGCTGGAGGTGTGCGAAGAACGCCGCCCCGGCCTGATCGTGATGCGCGCGCATGAAAACCCCCGCATCGTTGAAAAGCTTCTGGGCTCAACGACTGACCGGGTGATCCATCTGGCCCGCGCACCGGTTTTGGTGATCAAGCGCCCGGTTGAGCGGCCCTATCGGCGCGCGCTGGTTGCAACGGACGGGACTGATGAAGCGGCGCTGGCGATGTCGTTTGTGGCCAATGCCTTGCCCAAGGCGGTTTTGTATCTGGTGCAGGCGGTGCATATTCCGCAGCAGCTCAAAAGCGCGATGTTGCGCGCAGGGGAAGGTCAGGGTGCCATAACCGCCCATCGCGAGGCGATGGAGCAAAGGGCAGCCGATTATCTGCACGGGCTTGCCCGTGGCCTTGACCGGGCGCAGCCGGCCGTCACGACACGGGTTTTATCGGGTGATCCGGCGTTTTGCCTGGTGCGCGCTACGCGCAGCCCGAAGGTCGATGTGATGGTCGTGGGCCCCGGCCGCACCAATATAATTCGGCGCGCGTTGATTGGCAGCGTTACCCGAAAACTGATCCGCGATGCGGCCTGCGATGTGCTGGTCTACCGCGTGGACGAGTAAGACCACCGCGCCATGTCATGGCGGTCACGGCAGCGTCCGGGTTGTTTCAAAGCGCCCGGACGTGATGCGGCGGCCATGACGGGGAAAATTACCCGTAGCTGAAAGGCAACGGGCCCGATTGATGTGGATTTCTGCTTTCCTTGGCCGGTTTTGTCGTGATGATGTGCCAAACGGAGAGAGTCATGACGCCCAGCAAAACGATCTACATCCTCAACGGCCCGAACCTGAACCTTCTGGGTCAGCGCCAGCCCGAAATTTATGGCACGAACACGCTGGCTGACGTTGAACGCAACTGCGCCGCCGTGGCTACCGAAAAGGGCTTTGACGTGCGGCTGTTTCAATCCAACCACGAAGGTGTGTTGATCGACACGATCCATGAGGCCCGCCAAAAAGCCTGTGGCATCGTCATCAATGCCGGGGCGTTCACCCATACGTCGGTAGCCATTCTGGATGCGCTGAACACCTTTGAGGGGCCGGTGATGGAATGCCACATTTCCAATGTTCATAAACGCGAGGTATTTCGCCATCACTCTTACATCAGCCTGCGTGCTGACGGGGTTTTGGTCGGTCTTGGGGTCGAGGGATACGCGCTTGCCACCCGGCGGATCTGTTCGATCTTGTCAGCCTAGCGGTGCGGCTGCGAGCGTGGCAAGGTATTGGCGCAGCTTGGCGGCGTGATGACGGGCGCGATGCACGGCCTCGGGGGGGGGGATCGCAATGAAGCGCAACTGATCGCGTGCGCGCAGTTGCACCAACCCGTCCAGTTCAGAAGAGACGATGGTAGCGATTTTCGGGTAACCGCCGGTGGTCTGATGATCGGCCAGAAGAATTGTTGCCACACCATCCCCGGTAACCTGGATCGAACCCCGCAAAATCGGCTCGGACGGGATTGAAAGGGCACCAACCGGGCTTAGGGGGGGGCCACTCAGCCGCACACCCATACGGTCGTAGGCGGGCGTCATGCTGAAGGGTTCATAAAGAAGGCTTGTTTGCGCCGCTGCGTCAAAGAAGTGATCTTGCGGCCCCATGACGATCCTTATCCGGTGCAGGGGGCGGGCAAAAACGGGGCAGGGTATAGTGACCGCCTCGTGGGTGACGACCCGTGTGTTGGTCACGACCAACTCTTGACCCGGCAACAGCCTGCCCCCGCCCAGGCCCGACATGGAGTGTGTTGCGGCGTGGCCCAACCAGTTGTGCGCAACCAGCACCCCCGCAAAGGCAAGGTAGGCCCAACTGCCCCACGGTCCGCGCCGAACCGCCAGCCGTTGCCCCGCACGGACCGTATGGACTGTCCACGCCCCGGATCGGGTTTCGCCCACGTCAACGATGAAACCACCCCCGGCAACCGCTACGCTAAGCGCGCCTGAAAGGCATTCAAGCACCAAGCCGCCCAAAGAAATTTCGATCGCCGCTGCCTCGGGCGGGCAGGCCAGCGCGGTGTTGGCAATCGCGTGGGCGGTGCGGTCCATCGGCCCAGAGGCGGGCACCCCGAACCGCATATGCCCGAACCGGCCCGCATCCTGCACCGACACATGCGGCCCGGCGGAAATGACCCTGAAACGCGCCTCGGTCATGGCTGCCCCACCTTTTGCGCGCGCTCGAACGTGGCGCGGTCGATACGTTTGAAACTGACCCGGTCGCCCACGTCAAACAGGAACGGGCGGGCCGGATCATCGCAGAGTATCTGCGTGGGCGAGCGGCCGATGATCGACCAGCCGGTGGGCATCGTCAGCGTGGTTACAAGGCATTGCGGCCCCGCAATCAGCACGCTGCCCGCCGTGATCCCGCGCAGCGGTGCGGGTTTGCGCGGCACCCGGATCGCGGGCGGAACCCCGGCCAGATAGGCGTAGCCCGGCGCAAAGCCATACATGAACACGCGGTAATCCCCGGCCAGATGCGCCTTAATTACCGCCTCGTCCTCCAGCCCGGTGGCGGCGGCAACGGCGGCCAGATCGCGCGCCAGATCAGGATCATAGCACACCTCGACCACGCGTGTCGTGGCGGCGGGGGCCTTGGTCGCGGGGATGGACAAACGGCCGCGCACGGCAGCCTCGACCGTGCTGTGATCAGTCAGATCCGGGTCGAAATCGACCAGAAGGTTGACGAAGGCGGGCACCACCTCGCGCAGGCCCTTGGGCGGATCGGCTGCCAGCGCACGGTCCAGCGCGCGCACGGCGGCGTTGGCGGCATCAGATATTTCCGTGGCAAATTCGACCAAAAGCGCATGGTCGGCAACCGGGATGAAGCGCGGATCAGCCATCATCAGGGCGCGATGAACGGGGCAAGCGTCACCCCCGCTGCGGCCAGCCGGGTGCGGATCTGGCGCGCCATTTCGACGGCGCTGGCGCCATCGCCATGCACGCAGATCGACTGTGCCGCAAGGGCGATGGGCGGGCCTTCGGTCACCGGCATCCGGCCGGTTTCCAAAAACGCCAGCAACCGGGCTGCCGCCTCATCGGGGTCGTGGATCACCGCACCGGGTTGGCTGCGCGGCACCAACTGCCCGTTTGGCTGATAAGCGCGGTCGGCAAAAATCTCGGAAAAAACCTCGGCCCCGGCGGCGCGCGCGGCGGCCTCCAACTGGGTGCCGGAAATCGCCAGTATCGCCAGATCGGGGTCCAGCGCGCGCACTGCCGACACAATTGCGCCCGCGACCGAGGCATCGGCGGCGGCCAGGTTTGCCAGTGCGCCATGCGCCTTGACGTAGCGCACCTTGACCGGCACCAGTGCCGCCACGCCAATCAGCGCGCCGATTTGTGCCGCGACCATGCGGCTGATTTCGGCGGGGGTCATCGGGATCACGCGGCGGCCAAAGCCTTCGCGGTCGGCGTAACCGGGATGCGCGCCGACGCTCACCCCCCGCTCGGCGGCGAGGGACAGCGTGCGAAACATTGTTTCAGGGTCACTCGCATGGCCGCCGCAGGCGATATTGGCGCTGTTGACCAACGCCAGCATTGCCGCATCATTACCCATCGGCCAAGGGCCAAACCCTTCGCCAAGGTCGGAATTCAGATCAATGCTTCGGGTCACGGCCTGTCCTTTGCTTCGGCGTCGGCGGATCACTGCAAGGATGTGACGACAAAGACGATAAGGCAATGCCAGCTTTTGAAAAACCATGAAAATCTGCCGGAGTTTGAAGCAATCCAAAGGAAAGGCGTCTCAGATCAGCGTTGCGGTTCCCGGTGGCGGCTTTATCGTGGCTGCCAGTGCGTTTGATATTGGGGGCGAAAATGAGCGACGATTGCATATTCTGCCGGATTGTCGCGGGCAAACTGCCTGCGCATCGTCTGTACGAGGATGATCTGTGCCTTGCCTTTCTGGACCTGCATCCGATCCGGGCCGGCCACACGCTGATTATTCCCAAAAAGCACCACGTCTGGTTTGAGGACATTCCCCCCGCAACCAGCGCCCGGATCATGGCGTTGGGCCAGCAGTTCGCGCGCGCGATGAAGGGGGAATGGGGGGTAGAGCGGGTTTCATTCTTTTACACGGGCATTCATGTGCCGCATGCCCATGCGCATATCGTGCCGATGCACCACCCACATGATGTAAGTTCGGCCGCCTACCTCAAGGACGGCATTGACGGCTTTTCGCTGCCGCCAAGCCCTGACGACAGCGAATTGACAAAGGTGGCCACGCGCCTGCGCCAGCGGCTATGAACGGCGCGCGGTTTTAGGGCTGCCGTGCGCCTATGGCGCGGGCAGGGGCGTTCTGGCTACCCTCAGGCGGCGCCCTGAAGCAAAGGAAGGTTTGCCACAGACTGGATGCCCATCCTTCGCGCCGCAACCGCGGCTGGATCGGCAAGCTCGGCAGGCATGCGCAATGCGGCATAGATCCGGCCATCTTCATCGTTGCGGTAGGTGGGCCCGTAGCGGTGGACGTCGTAACCGGTCTGTCGCAGCGCCCGCATCAGCGCCAGGGATGACAGGCAGATCATTTCGCGCGCACCATTGCCACGCGCCCTTGTCACCAACCCATCCACGATAAGCCGCAAGCAGGTGGCGCGGGTTTTTTGTGCCTTGAGACTGTCCGAGATCACCAGCCGCGTACATTCCCAAACCTCGGGTGTGGCGATGTCGCGGGGCAAAATCTCTGGCGGGATATGGTCAAGTTTGCCCAGATGCGCGTCACGCAGCATATAGCTATGCGGTCCCCAAAGCGCAGTCGTCGGCATTGCCCGCGCACCGCCCACAACGCGGCCGTTGTGGATAACCACCGAATAATGCGCGACGGGGGTATCGTATTGGTCCATTTCGACCGTGCCGTTATGGGGAACATCCCAGCCAAGCTGATCGACAAAGATTTGTTTGCGCAGTGCCAGAAAATCGTAAAACGCGGCGCCGTGGAGGTGAAGATCTGAAAAGTCGAAGGTAATGTTGTGCATGATTGTCTCCTTTTGACGGAAGTGATTTCCCCACGGAAAAGGAAATATATCAATAATTTAAGTGACTTTGCGCCCCGTCTGGTACACAAACAGACACACACGAGGTACACATGGGGCTTGTTTTGAAGTATGTTCGACGGACCAAAGCGGGGCGCTGGCAGTATCGCCGTAGAGTCCCCAAAGCGGTCGCTGAGATTATCTCCAAGTTGGAGTTTAAGGGGTCGCTGGGGGACAGTGAGCGGGAGGCGCTTGCCGCATACCCGAGGTTCCATGCACAGGTTGAAAAGGAGATAGCAGACGCTATTCAGGGTGGGGCGCAGAGCGTGGCCGCTGACAGGGGCGATCTTACAGAGCGTCAAGCGTTTGAAGTGGCGCTTGCCCGTGCCGCATCATTGGCCCCTGAGGGGACCCGGTGGATAATACGGGACGCAGCGGCAGAGGCCATCGCCGTACAATATCCCCGTGATCCTGAGACGCTGGACCCCATCGGCGCAACTGCGGTGGACAGACATACAATCAATCTTCTGCGGGGTGGGCCTGCGGCACCTAGAGGGCAACCCGAATACACCCTTGAGGATGCCCGGACGCTGTACCTGAAGGAGCGGAGGGGCGTTGAACCCTCTGAGGACATGCGCCGCTTTGAGGGGCAGGTTAATCTTGTGGTCGGGATGGTACGGGCGGCGCTAGGCGGGCGGGACCCCGTGTTGATCGAGTTAACCCGCGAAGATGCCCGTAAGGTTCGGGACCACATGCTTGATCGGATCAAATCCGACGGTAAGAGGATTAGCCCCTCCTCTGTGCGGCGATACCTCAACGACCTCAGGGCGATCATCAACCACGCAGCAACCGAAAGCCTATTGCCCGGAACCTTTCAAAACCCGTTCAACAATCTTCCTGTGGGGTCTACGCGGGGCCAATCCTCGGAGAGGGAGAAACGCGACCCTCTGCCGCCGCATATCCTACAGGGCGCAAGGAAGCGTATTCTTGGGGCTGCGGGGTATCCCCTACCGTTGATCTGGCGTCTCCTAGAGGGAACAGGGTGCCGCTTGGCAGAGATTACGGGGCTGAGAGTCGAGGACGTGGACATTACAGGCGAATTGCCCAGCCTTCGGGTGACGTGGCATGAGGCTAGGAGGATCAAGACCAATGCCTCACGTCGCTATGTGCCGCTTGTCGGGGATGCCCTAGAAGCCGCCAAGGAGGCGGTGAAGCTGGCGGAGGGTCATGTGCTTCTGTTCCCCACTTATGGCCGCGCTAGGGGGTCCTCTGCGGTCTCTGTGGCGCTGATGAAGCACCTGAGGGCAGTGACAAGAGACCCCAAGCACGTTGTCCACTCCCTGCGGCATAACATGAAAGATAAGCTGGTGCTGGCGGAGGTCTCACAACTGGATCAGAACCTTATCCTTGGTCACGCGCTGGAAGGTGTCGGTGATCGGGTTTATGGCGGGGATGCAGCTAAGTTGAGGTCAACGACAAGGGCAATGAAAAGGGCGCTGGGCGTTACCTAAAGCGCCCCTTCAGCCCCTCTAAAGCTGCACCTAACCGCCCTGACCCCAATATCAGGGCACCTTACAGGGCGAGGAAAAGGAACGAAAAACCATCCCGGCAAGGTGTTGGCTAGGTGCAGCTTTAGAGGGGCTGTAGGGGCGCGTCTAAGGGGCGTAGAGGGCTATGTCGGGGTGTCGTGGGGGTAAGGGGCGAGGTGGGGAAGTTGGGCGTCCTCTGTCGAGTTCTCCCCCCTCCCTTTCTGTGCCTCCATCTGGTCGCGCTGGGCGGGCGTAACGTATCCCTTAGGGGCAACTTCCCCCCTCCCTTGCACATTGATGGGGGCCAAAGCGAATAAGCTGTAGTCGGCGCTCATGTTGCCAAGGCTCCTTTCTTGGCTTCCCTATAGGCTTTCACCCTCTGGTTTTTCTCTCTGCGGCGAACACCGGGGCGGGCCGCATCAACAAGACGCATCGGGACGAAGCTGTCATAGTTCCGGTCATGGTGCCTCATGGTCACTAGAGTATCCCCGTCACCGCCATGGACAGGGCAAAGGCCACTTCTGGGGCGTCTATCGGTTCCCCTTGGCTGATGCGTTCTGCGGCATCGTAGAGGCTGTCTGCGGCGATCCTGAGGGTCCGCATGTTGTCTCGCGTGGTGTGGGGAAGCCCGTGGGCGTGGGCGTTGCTGTCGAGTGTATCAGCGGCCCCACAGAGGTGGTCTAAAATGGTCATTGGCATGGTGAATTGCTCCTTGGGTTCGGGGTATGCGGACGCGGAATTGCGCTGCATAGCGTCACTATGTAAGAGCGGTTAACTACTTGTAAATATTCAATTTAATCCCCTTATGGGGACCTGTTCGGCGGCGTGTCGGTGTAATCCCGATGCCGGGACGAAAGGGGCGATTGGGGGTTGGGTGTTTGGTTTGAATTGGGGCCTGAATAGTGTCCTTACCTACGAAGTAGGTCCAACAGTGAACCAGTCCCCATAAGGTGCTACAGAGGGGGCCTTCAGGTGCTACAGAGTCATAGAGGGGCCTTCAGGTGCATCTGGGCACATTGTATGCCGGAAGCCCTACTTGGGCCTGTGGGAGGCTGTGCGGTGCCTCTCAGCGTCTCCTAGAGGTTCCCCCGAGCCTACCACCTACCTACGAAGTAGGTCCAACAGTGAACCAGTCCCCATAAGGTGCTACAGAGTCGTAGAGGGGCCTTAAGGCGCATCTGGGCACATTGTATGCCGGAAGCCCTAGTTGGGCCTGTGGGAGGCTGTGCCGTGCCCCCTAGAGGCTCCTACGGGTGATTGAGGGCCTCTCAGGGTGTTGGATCAAAGGAAAAGGAGCCAGACTAAAAAACCGAGTGCGGCTAGTCCCCCGGTAATCCCCCCCGCAATGGTAAAGAAGTTTCCTCCCTCCTTCTTGACCTCTGGCGGGGCAACCTTCGGAGGAGAGTTCTCACCTGCCTTGCCATCCGCTATCTTGGTGCGGGCGGATAATCCTGTTCCGGGGATGCCTGTGTTAAGGTGGGTGCCTTTCTTCCCGATGTTCACAGAAGTGCCACGCGGGCCGATTGTTGTACTGATCCCGCCCTTGCCTAAGTTGATCCGAACGCCGGGGCGACCTTAATCCGCTTGCTGAATTTCATTGCCATTGTGTGGGTTCCTCCGAAATACAATTTGAGACTATCAACCCCCGCGCGGAAATAGCTACTGCTTTGTTGACGCAGACCCTTCCTGTGTTCTACTCATGTGGTACACATAATCACCACGTCAGGTACACACGCCAGATTTAGCGACGGGACGCATTGTTGGTTAAAGTGTTGATATATAAGGGACTTCCGAGGGTCTTAGCAGGTGTGGTTTGTCCCGCACAGCCCTTTTGACGGAGGCAATCTGAACATCTTTAAGGTTGTATTAATCAAATAATATTAGCGCTTTGAGTGTGATGTAGTGCCGGGGATCAGATCAGGCGATGCGTTGTGGCGATGCTGAGCAATTGCGCGGGGTTGCGCGCACCCAGTTTGCGCCGCGCGCCGGCCAGGCGGGCCTTGACCGCGCTTTCTGAAATGCCGATCTCGGCGGCGATCTGTTTGGTACGCAGGCCGCGTGCCTGCATTCTAAGGGCGGTTATCTCGGCGGGGGTAAGGTCTGGCAGGTGGGTTGTGCGGGTGTGAAGCTGGGTCAGCATATCCAGAAATGCGGTCAGCTCACTATCGCTGAAGTCGCGATCCGCCCTGAAAAACGTGCCATAGCTGCGCGAACCGGCATCCTCGGGGCGTGAAATGGTTCCGGTTGCCCCAAAACGCAGACCCAACGATCGCGCCAAAGCAAAAACGCCGGCTGGGTCGGGTAAACGGATGGCGTCCCAGCGGGTTATACCCGTTTGGCTGTAGACCCATTTCATCACCGGATCATGCACCACCAGACCGCGCGCGGTATAGGCCTCGACCCAAGGATCGGGTAACCAGTTCAGATCTTGTTCGGGAAATGAATATCCGACCCGCAAGGCGACATAAAAGCCGGCAGGCGCTAGTTTTTTGAAGGTTTGGTTGTACTTTTGCAGGTCCATCAGGGGTCAAATTGGTTGCGATTGGCGTTGATGAAAAATACTCTGACAATTGTTGGGTTAAAGCATCAGCCGCCGGGTTGCCGCACTTTAGAGTTGAAAGACGCAAATGGAAATGAAAAATCATCCCGAGAAGGACGTGATCCTGCAACGCCTCGCGCAGATGTGTGACAGTGGCTATGCGCTGGCGCTGCACATTCGCTACACACGCCCGACGTTCATGTATAGCACCTATGCGAATGGCTGGATGGAACATTACAGCGCCCGCGGAATGATGCTTTCGGATCCTGTGGTGCGTTGGGGGTTGACCAATACTGGCTATATCCGCTGGGACAATATCGAGTTGCCCGACCCTGATCATGTGATTGCCGAGGCAGCGCGTTTCGGTATCCATAACGGGTTGACCTGTGCGGTAGGGCCGGCGCGGTCACGCTCCATCTCGGGGTTTTCGCGCAGCACATCCTCGTTTGACGCGGCCGAGGCGCAAGAGCTGTTGGCGTTGACGGAAAAGCTGCATATCCTGACCGACACAACCGAGCAGGCCACCGCCTTGCAATAACCGTGGTATGGTGGTTGGGCGGATAGCCCGGTGTCGGCCGCGTTGCCAACCCCCGCAACCGGGCTGATGGTGTGTATCAGGCGCTGACTAGGGGTTTCCGGGGGGCTTGCATGACTGTTCCGCAGCTGTCGATTTTCGTTATTCTGATTGCAACCGTCGGGCTTTTCCTGTGGGGCCGGTTTCGGCACGATGTTGTCGCGCTTGCAGCGCTTATGGCCTGCGTGCTGGCCGGTCTGGTGCCTGCCGCAGATGCCTTTTCCGGTTTCGGTCATCCGGCAGTAATTACGGTCGCCTGCGTTTTGGTGCTTAGCGCGGGGCTGCAAACCACGGGCGCGGTGGATGCCATGGCGCGCAAGGTGCTGCCGCGCAAAGCGGGCCGGCTGGCCAGTCTTTCCGCGTTGATGGGGCTGGGGGCACTGCTATCAGGCTTTATGAACAATGTGGGTGCGATGGCGCTTTTGATGCCTATCGGGGTGCAACTCTCGGGGCGATTGGGGCTGACTCAGGGGCAGGTGCTGATGCCGCTGGCGTTTGGCACCATCCTGGGGGGGATGACCACGCTGGTTGGGACCCCCCCCAACCTGATTGTGGCCAGCTTTCGCACCGGGGCGGGGATGCGCCCGTTCGGGATGTTTGATTTTGCCTGGGTGGGGCTGCCGGTAGCCGCGATCGGTGTTGCGTTCGTGGTGGTGCTGGGATGGCGGCTGGTGCCTGCGCGCAAGGCCGGCGGTGGTGTGGGCTTTGATACCGCAGCCTATATGACCGAGGCGCGTGTCCCTGAAAAAAGCAAATCCATAGGCGTCACGTTGCGCCAGTTTGAAGACTCGATCAGCGGCGCCGATGTGCAGATTCTGGCCTTGGTGCGGGATGGTCAACGCCTGAACGCGCCGCATGGCGGCTACCGGATTCGGGCAGGTGACCTTTTGGTGCTTATGACCGATGTCGAAGGATTGGCCGAGGCGCTTTCGGTTTTTGGTATCAAACTGGAAGAGCAAGTCTCGGTTACTGAAAAGAACGCGGTTGTGGCTGCGAACAACAGCGCGGCGTCAGAGGCAAAGACTGCAACCGCCCAGGCCACGGATGAGGCGGGCGGCTCTGAGGAAAGCTCTGCCGATCAGGAAATCGAGCTGCGTGAATTTGCCGTTTTGCCAATGTCGACCATCGTCGGGCGGTCGGCGCGCGATCTGCGTTTGCGCACGAGATATGGGCTGAACCTGCTGGCGGTTTCACGCGAAGGAACACGGTCGCAGGCACGGTTGCGTGCGTTACGCTTGAAGCCGGGCGATCTGTTGCTGATGCAGGGATCGGGCGAGGCGCTGGTGGATTTCGCCGCAGAAAGCGGCTGCGTGCCGCTGGGCGAGCGCAGGTTGCGAATTCCCGACAGGCGATTGGCGTTTTTGGCAACGACAATCCTGCTGGTGTCGGTCGCCAGTGTGACGCTGGGGCTATTGCCTGCGGCGGTTGCGTTCACGATGGGGGTTTTGGCCTCGATGGTGTTGGGGACGGTGCCACTGCGCAAGGTTTATAGCGTGATCGACTGGCCGGTCGTTGTTCTGTTGGCGGCGCTGATCCCGGTTGCGGGTGCAATGCAGCAGACTGGCGCTGCCGGCGTGCTCGCGCAGTTTTTGGTGGCTACGGTCGCACGAGGCAGCCCGATTGCGGCGTTGGTGGTGATTTTGCTGACAACGATGTTTCTGTCTGACGTGATGAATAACGCAGCTACCGCCGCCGTCATGAGCCCGATAGCCTTGGGCATTGCTGCGGCATTGAACGTCAACGCTGATGGGTTCTTGATGGCGGTGGCAATCGGGGCGTCTTGTGCCTTTCTGACGCCTATCGGGCATCAGAACAACACGCTGATCCTTGGCCCGGGGGGCTTTCGGTTTGGCGATTACTGGCGGCTTGGCCTGCCGCTTGAGGCGTTGGTGGTGGTGGTTAGCGTGCCGCTGATATTGATTTTCTGGTCGATATAAGGGGCTACTGGCGCGGCTGGCGCCCATCAACCGGGGACGGTGCTACAGCCTACATCTTCTTGCGACGATCATCAGCCATAGGAAATGGCTGCGCGCGATATCCGCGCGCAGCCCGGTTCAGGTGTGCTTAGCGATAGTCGTAAGTGCCGTTTTTCCAGACATACCAGACATAGCCGGGCAGGGTGACGTCGCCCTTTTCGTCAAACGAAAGATCGCCCAGAACCGTGTCGTAGTTGCCTGAATGCAGCGCTTCGCTGACTGCCTCTGTGTCGCTGGCCGTGCCCGCAGCCTTGGCGGCCTCGGCCCAGGCCTGAACGGCGGCATAGGTGTAAAGCACATAGCCTTCCGGGTCGATGCCCTGATCGGTGAACTCTTTCACGACATCTGCCGCGCCAGGGTTTTTGCGCGGATCAGGCGAAAAGCTCATGATCGTGCCTTCGCCTGCATCGCCCGTGATCGACCAGTATTCATTGGTTACCAACGCGTCACCAGAAACCAACTGCGTGTCCATTCCCTGATCACGCATCTGGCGCACGATCAGCCCGGCCTCGGTGTGGTAGCCGCCCAGATAGACAACGTCGATGTCTTCCTGTTTTAGCTTGGATACCAGCGCGGTATAGTCTTTTTCGCCGGCTGTGATGGCTTCATACATGGCAGGCTTGCCACCCAGTGCCTCATAGGCGGCCATGGTTTCGTCGGCCAGACCTTTGCCGTAGGCGGTCTTGTCATGCAGGATTGCCACCTTTTTACCCGCATATTCCGTTGCGAGGAAATCGCCCGCAAACAGGCCCTGCCGGTCGTCACGCCCGCAAACGCGGAAGATCATCGGGCCACCTTCATCGGTAAGCTTGGGGTTGGTGGACCCCGGCGAGATTTGAATGATCCCCTCTTCCTTATAGACCGAAGACGCCGGAATGGAGGAACCCGAGCAGAAGTGCCCAGCCACAAACACCACCCCTTTGGAGACGAACTGGTTGGCCACAGCCACGGCCTGTTTGGGGTCGCAGGCATCATCGCCCACGGTCAACGCCAGCATTTCACCGTTCACGCCGCCTGCTGCGTTGATGTCTTTGACAGCCTGTTCGGCACCCACTCTCATCTGCGCGCCAAAGCTGGCGTATTGACCGGTCATCGGCCCGGCGACAGCAACCTGGATATCGGCCATGGCGGCCGAAGCCCCCATCATCAGGCCCAGTGCACTGCTTGCAAGTAGTAGTTTCTTCATTGATTTTAGCTCCCGTTGTTGAACTTGTTGACCTTGGCGGATCTTTTGCCCGCCAAAGGGTGGTTAGGATCTGGCCTCACGCGCGGTTTCGCCACGATAGCGGCCCCGCCCGCTCATAAAGCCAGGAATATTGCGTTACCATCTGCGACACCCGGCGCAGCCGGTAGCCCAGCAGCGCCAGCGCGCACAATGCTACCGTATCAACCAGATAATAGTGCAGCGACAATAGTGTGCCCTCAAACAGCGCGAAGTGAAAAAACCGCATCGCCAGGCCCAGAAGGACACAATAGAACATCAAAAGCCAGAGCGGTTTCCATGTTCCTGCCAGTGCCCGCCCCGCCATGAAGGCCGCGCCACCGCCGATTACCAGGGTAACGAAGAAAAAGGTCGCGAAATTGACTTCCCACAGAATGCCCATCAATGCGCCCCCCCTTCCAGATAGGCTGCGCGAATTTCTTCGCGCGCCAAAAGCTCGGCTCCGGTGCCGCTCATGGTGATCTTGCCATTGACCATCACATATCCCCGGTGGGCCAGCTTCAACGCGTGATAGGCGTTCTGTTCGACCAGAAAAACGGTCAACCCCTGCGATTTGTTCAAATCCTTGATCGCGCCAAAGATCTGTTTGACGACCAGCGGCGCCAACCCCAAAGAGGGCTCGTCCAGCAGCAACAATTTGGGGCGCGCCATCAAGGCGCGGGCAATCGCCAGCATTTGCTGTTCGCCCCCGGACATGGTTCCGGCGCGCTGTTCGATCCGGTCTTTCAGGCGCGGAAACAGGGTAAAGGACTGTTCCATATCGGATGCAAAATGCTTTGGGTCCGTAACCGAAGCGCCGATCTGCAGGTTTTCAAGCACCGTCATGCGGCCAAAGATCCGCCGCCCCTCGGGCGATTGCGCGATGCCCATATGCATGATTTCGTGCGTCGGGGTGCGGGTGATGTCGTGGCCGCCATAGATGATGGATCCGTGACGCGCCTGCGGCGAGCCGCAGATTGTCATCATCAAGGTGGACTTGCCCGCGCCATTGGCGCCGATCAGCGTGACGATTTCGCCTTCATGAACATCAAGAGAAACGCCGCGCAGGGCCTGAATTTTACCATAGAAGGTTTCAACGTCATTCACGGCCAGGATGGTAGGAGTGCTCATGCCGGGGTTCCCCCGTGGTTGTTTTCGTTGGTGTTGGCCTTTTGCGAAATACCGATCGACTGTTCGACAGTTTCAACCTCTTCGTCTTCGACACCCAGATAGGCGGCGATAACCTTGGGGTCGCTTCGGATACCTTCGGGCGTGCTGTCCGCAATCTTCTTGCCATAGTCCAGCACGACGATGTGGTCGGAAATGCCCATCACCACGCTCATGTCGTGTTCGATCAGCAAGATGCCGACGCTGCGTTCCTGCCGGATATACAATAGCAGTTGGTTCAGTTCTTCGGATTCGCGCGGGTTAAGCCCGGCGGCGGGCTCATCCAGGCACAACAGTTTCGGGCCGGTGCACATGGCGCGCGCAATTTCCAACCGGCGCTGATCGCCGTAGGGCAGGTCGCCAGCCGCATCGTCGGCACGGGCGGTCAGCCCTGCCTTGTCCAGCCAGTATTTTGCCAGCTCTACGGCGTTGCGTTCGGCGCGCT
The DNA here is from genome assembly GCF_047638075.1 of Phaeovulum sp. Taxonomy (NCBI): domain Bacteria; kingdom Pseudomonadati; phylum Pseudomonadota; class Alphaproteobacteria; order Rhodobacterales; family Paracoccaceae; genus Phaeovulum; species Phaeovulum sp. The sequence goes on along the minus strand of NZ_JBLJBV010000042.1, from coordinate 38,101 downwards.
TGAAACCGGCCAGCCCCAGGATCCCCCCAAAGGTAAAGCCAGAGGCGCGCATCAACGGATTGTGCTGCGCGACCATCAGGTTTTCCAGTGCTGTCATACCCCCGAAAAGCCGGATGTTTTGGAATGTGCGCGCAACCTTGGCCTCTCTCGGGATCTCAAAGTCGGCCAACCGTTCCAGCAGGAAGGTGTCTCCGTTTTCGTGATGCATTGTCACCCGGCCCACGGTCGGTTTGTAAAACCCGGTGATGCAGTTGAAAACCGTGGTTTTGCCCGCGCCATTGGGCCCGATCAGTGCAGTGATATCGCCGCGGTTTGCGCTGAACGACAGATTGTCTACGGCGGTCAACCCGCCAAATTGCATTGTCAGTCGTTCAACGCTTAGCAATACATCGGCATTTGTCTTGTTCATCTCAATGCCCCTCGCCCTGCGATACCAGATCGGAGGAAACCGATTTCTTTTTCTTCAGGAAGATTGATGGATCACGCCCTGAAACAAGCCCGCGTGGGCGCCAAATCATGATCAAGACCATTGCCAAGCCGAAAATAAGCATTCGGTACTGCTCCGCCTCGCGGAATACCTCGAACCCGCCGATCAATGCGATCGAGGCAATGACCACCCCCATTTGCGACCCCATCCCGCCCAGCACGACGATCGCGAGGATCAGGGCGGATTCGACGAAGGTAAAGCTTTCGGGCGAAATGAACCCCTGCCGGGTGGCAAAGAACGCCCCGGCAAAGCCCGCAAACATTGCGCCGGTGGCGAAGGCTGTCAATTTGACTGAGGTGGTGTTCAGGCCCAGCGATCGGCAGGCGATCTCGTCTTCACGCAACGCTTCCCAGGCGCGTCCGATGGGCAGGCGGCGCAAGCGCAGCGTGACGAAGTTGGTCAACAACGCCAGTGCGAGGATCAGGAAATACAGAAATATCATCCGGTGACCAGAAGAATAGGCCAGCCCGAAGGTATCGGCAAAGCCGCCTTCGCCGCGGCTGAAGGGAATCCCGAAAAAGCTGGGGCGCGGAATACCCGAAAGCCCGTCTGGCCCGCCGGTAAACCAGTACCAGTTCAGCAACACAATGCGGATGATTTCACCAAACGCCAGCGTCACGATTGCCAGATAATCACCGCGTAACCGCAGCACGGGAAAGCCCAGGATGATACCCCAGAATGCCGCCAGAATGCCCGCAAGCGGCAGGCAAATCCAGAAAGACAGCCCGAAATGCGCCGCCAGCAGCGCGTAGGAATAGGCCCCCACGGCGTAGAACGCGACATAACCCAGATCAAGCAACCCCGCGAGGCCGACCACGATGTTCAGCCCCCAACCCAGCATGATGTAGGTCAGCACCAGGATCGACAGATCCAGCAGGTAGCGGTCTGTGATCGGCAAGAATGGAAGCACCAACGCAAAGCCCAGCAACAGCGGCTTTGCAACTTTTTGAAGCTTTGGCAGCGTTGCAGACCAGCCTTTTGCCACACCTGCCGGCACAAAGCTGCGCGGCGCGGCACCGGGGGCCCGGCGCCACACCGTCAGATGCAGTACCAAACGCCCGATCACCGTTACCGCGACAATCATCAGCGCGTTGCCCCATTCGGGCACCAGCACAAGGCCACCTGGGGCGGTTTTGGTCTTCAAGCCGACCATTACCCCGAAAATGATCAGGCTTAGAACCGTCGTGATCAACAGATCCTGGGCCAGCCGCTGCACGGCCGATTTCGGGGCCGTGGGGGCGTTTACGGTAAAGGTGCTCATTAGACTTTCTCGACTTCTGGTTTGCCCAAGAGGCCCTGCGGCAGGAAGATCAGCACCAATGCCAGCATGGCAAACGCCGCGACATCCTTGTACTCGATCGAGAAATAGGCAGACCAGAAGGTCTCGATCAGCCCAATCACCATGCCGCCCAACATCGCACCGGGAAGCGATCCGATCCCGCCCAGAACGGCGGCGGTAAAGGCCTTGACCCCTGCGACGAAGCCGATGAAAAAGTCGATCACCCCGTAATAAAGAAGGAACATCAACCCCGCGACCGCCGCCAGTGCCGCCCCCATCACGAAGGTCAGCGAAATGGTCCGGTCAACGTTGATGCCTGACAGTGCGGCCATCTTGCGGTCCTGTTCACAGGCGCGTTGCGCCCGGCCCAAAGAGGTCTTGTCGATCAGCAGTTTGAACACCACCATCAGACCGAACGTCACGAGGATGATAAAGATCTGCATGTTCGAAATCTGCACCGCAAATTCGCCCTGCTCACTGGTGCGGCTCATGATGGTGTGGCTGCCGCTGATGATGGGTTGCAGTGGTTTTACCCTGGCACCCTGTGCGATCTGAACAAAGTTCTGCAGCACGATCGACATGCCGATGGCCGTGATCAGGGGGGCCAGCCGGAAAGACCCTCGAAGCGGGCGATAGGCGACCCTTTCAACCGTCCAGCCATAGACCGAAGACACGATCATCGAGATCACCAACACCAATATAAGGGCCAGAATTGTCAGCCCCAACCCGGTTGACGCGGTCAACCCCAGTGCGGTGATGATGATCAAGGCGACAAAGGCGCCAACCATGAAAATGTCACCATGGGCGAAGTTGATCATCCCCACGATACCGTAAACCAGTGTGTATCCGATGGCGATCAGGCCATAGATAGATCCCAGCGTGACGCCGTTGATCAATTGCTGAAGAAAGTATTCCATTATGTCCCCATGTTACTAGGCGGCGTGTCCTTGACGGATTCTTGCGCACCTGCCCTCCCCGGCATATGGATGCCATAAAAGCGGCAAAAGGGACTGCAACGCAACCCAATTTTAGAACTACGTCCCAAATTAGGGGGGATTGGCATGACGCTGGCCTGCGGGGCTAACAGGTTGCCCCTACGGCAATCTTCCGGGCACCAAGGGGGGTATGATGGTGTCTTGCACGGGGTGGTCATTCAGCGGCGGCTCGGCTAGGTCTGCGGCAAAACACCACGCTACCTTGCCAGTCAGGACCAGCGCAGATGACCGATTATATCTTGTTGTTCAGTGCGGCTTTTGGGGCCGGTATTTTGAACACGATTGCGGGGGGCGGCACTTTTTTGACGTTCCCGGCTTTGGTTGCGACCGGTATTCCGCCGGTGCTGGCCAATGCAACCAGTGCGGTTGCGGTATTCCCGGGCTATCTGGGCGGCGCCGTGGGCTTTCGCCGTGAATTGGCGGTGTTTGAGCGCAAACGACTGGTTCGGTTGGTTGTTTTGACGCTGCTTGGCGGTGCTATCGGGTCGGGCCTGTTGCTGGTGTCCTCGAACAAGGCCTTTTCGGTGGTGGTGCCGTTCCTGCTGTTGATTGCGACATTGGCCTTCATGTTCGGTGACAGGGTCCGGGCCTGGGCCGCCGCGCGCGCCGCCTCGGCTGCGCCGGAAGGGGCGGTGGGGCTGATCGCGGTCAGTATTTATGGCGGCTATTTCAATGGCGGCCTGGGGATCGTGTTGCTGGCGTTGTTCGCGATTTGGGGGATGACTGATCTTCACCGGATGAATGCGCTTAAAAACGCACTCAGCTTTGTATTGTCAGCAATTTCGGTGGCGATTTTTGCCGCAGCGGGGTTGGTGGCGTGGCCGCAGGCGTTGATAATGGCGCTGGCGGCGATGGCGGGGGGCTATGCGGGTGCGCCTCTGGCACGGGCGCTGCCAAGGCCCGTCGTGCGCGCGATCATTGCAATCATCGGCTTTGGGATGAGTGCGGTATTCTTTTGGCGCCTGATCGCTGGCTGATACTGCAAAGCGCGCGCCCTCAGCCCGGTTTTGGGCCAAAGAGACGATCGCCAAGTTTTACATACCATGCTGCTGACTGGACCTGGATGATATAGGCAATGGCGATCAACAGCGCAGCATCGGCGCTTGCCTCGCCAAAGACGTTCATCGCCAGCGCCAGCGCAATTGACAGGTTTCGCATGACTGTGCCGTAAACCAGGGCGATAGCATCGTCACGCGGTAGCAGCACCTTGGCAACAATGGTGCTGAAGGCGTAGTTGAAAACATAAAGCACCAATAACGGAACGATGATCGACAGCAGCATCTGGGGACGCGCCACCAGATCCGGACCTTTCAGCGCAATCGCCACAAAAACTATGCCCAAAACCCCCAGGGTGGACAGCGGCGGGAACCGTGGTGCCCAATTTTCCTGAAACCGCTTTTGCCCGTAAAGGGATAACAAAAGATAGCGGGTCGCCTGACCTGCCAGCATCGGCAAGAAAACAACCAGCACGATTTGCAGGAAAACAGCCCCGAGGTTCGCCGGAATTGTAGCCCCCATCAGCCATTGCACATAAAAAGGCGTGGCCAGCGACCCCAGGATCAACCCGATGACGGTCATCTTTATCGCGGCAGCAAGGTTGCCTCTGGCAAATCCGGTCCAGGCAATTGTCATGCCGCTGGTCGGCAATAGCGCGGCAAGCAACAGCCCCAGCGCAAAGGCCGGTTGGTCAGAAAACCACAGCCGCCCCAACGCATAGGCAACAAAAGGGACGACGGCAAAGTTGATGGTTTGAGCCAGCACCTGGGCCTTGGTATCGCCCCCCCTGAGCATTTGGCGCAGGTTGAGGTTGACCAGCATCGGATAAACCATCAGCAACGTCAGCGGCACAACCAGGGATTTCAACCAGCCAACCGGGGCGATCAGGCCATAGATCAGCCCGATCAACATGGTGACTGGAATTGCAAGGATCAGATTTCGGGTCAGCCCGGCCAGAATGCGCATGAAAAGCCCTCGGTTTCGGCACTCATATTTGAATAAACGAATGCGTGGTATTTGAAAACACCTGCTAGGGGGCCTTTTGTCGGCACCGAAAGGGGGGGGCGTGTGGTTGGAAATGCTGGCGGCATACCGTTTCCTGGGGTGTCCGCGCCTTTGACGAACTCCCGATAAGAGGTGACGATCCAGCACCGATCGCCTATCATTCAGGAAGGAAGGCGAATTTTCGGTACGGGAAACCTTGAATGAGACCTGAGGTGTCGGCGGATTTTCATAAAGCCCACAAGGCGCAAAACCCGCGTGCAGCAAGGGGGTGCGCGTATGTTCAAGGCAGGCTGACATCGCGAATTATCGGGCAGGGCGCGGCCAGAATGATGCGCAAACGCCTTGACCGTGCCGGACAGCCAAAGAAACCATCCCCTTGCCTGAAAATCGTCAAAAAGATGCCACAGGGCTTAAACCAACATCGGCAGGGATATGGCCTTTGCCCGCGGATGCTTAGGGCGATTTGTCGCAACAAACGGGCCATGATGCGGCCGACAGATTTCTTGAAAGATTATAAAAGCGCTTCCCGCTTTTCCCGACCACGGACCGGGACGCGCGATCATTTACCAAAACGGAGCTATTGACGTGAAAATGACAATTTCGCCCCCGCCTGTCAGCATCGGTGTGCCCGTTTACAACGGAGAAAACTATCTGTCCGAATGTCTTGAGTCCATTCTTGCCCAGAGCTTTGGGGATTTCAAAGTGGTGATCTCGGATAATGCGTCAACTGATGGCACCGCAGATATATGTGAAGCCTATCGACAGCGCGATAGCCGCATTCAGGTTATCCGCCACCCAATGAATATAGGTGCCGCAAAAAACTTTAATTTTCTATTCCAAACCACGACGGAAGAGTATTTCAAGTGGTGTGCGCATGACGATATCTTGGCACCTGACTATATGCAAAAAACCATGGCCCTGATGAAAGACAGGCCAGAGGCATCGCTTTGTCATAGTCAAACCGTGATATTCAACGACGCCAAAGAGGAGCTGGGGGTCTTTGCGCCCAATTTTCACATGCCCGCGAATGATCCGGTAGCCAGGTTGCGCGAAATCATCCTGCGCGGGCAGAGATGTTATGAGGTTTTTGGCATTTTTCGCCGCCGAATGCTTGAGAACACAGATCTGATTGGAAATTATCGCGGCGGAGATAATGTTTTGCTTTTCCGTCTTGCGTTGCTGGGCCCCTTCGCGATTGTCGATGAGCCGCTGTTTTATCTGCGTCGGCATGAGAAACAATCTACCATGTTGGTTCAGGACAGTCAGGCCTATCACCAGTGGTTCACCGGAGAGCGTGCGAAACTGACTTTTCCTGACTGGCGTTTCCTGCGTGAAACCTGGCGCGCGCCGGCTGGCCTGTCGCTTGGTTTTTCTGATCGGATGCGGTGCGCGTCCGTCTTGCTCGCGGAAACGTATCGCAGGCGTAGCCGCCTGAGGCAAAATTTGCGCGTCGCGGCTGAAACGCTGGTTTTCGGCAGCTCTGATCCGCAGCGCCGGCGCAGACTATTTGGATGATTTCTTAGGCTGAGGAGAAATTCGCATGGCTGACGCGCCTATTTTACCAATCAGTGTCGTTATTCCGACATATAATCGTGCCAGTTTGACCTGTGCCGCAATTGACAGCGTTCTTGGCCAGACCGCCCTGCCTGATGAAATTCTGATCGTGGACGACGGGTCGCAAGATGATACGCGCGACGTGCTGAAAGAACGCTACGGCGACCGGATCAATTACCTCTATCAGGAAAACCAGGGTGTCGCTGCTGCGCGAAATACAGGCATTCAGGCGGCCCGCTGCGAATTTGTGGCGTTTTTGGATAGCGATGACCGATGGCTGCCTAAAAAGCTCGAACTGCAATTCAACACGGCACAGGACCCGCGCATCGTTCTTAGCGCGACGAATTGGCAATGGGATGAGGGTGGTGTTGATTGTTTTACGCGTAACAAGATCCGGTCAGAGGTGCCATTCAAGATTTTAGAAGATCCTCTCCGCTATCTGATACGACCACAGGGGCACGGTATGCTGGTTCAAACCTGTTTGATCAGGCGTGATGCTTTGCTGGCCTTGGGCGGGTTTGATACACGACTGCGGATCACGGAGGATAATGATCTCATCTTTCGCCTTGCGGATCTGGGCAGGTTCGCGCTGTTGCCCGAAGTTTTGATGTCGCGTTGTTCTGATGGCGGTATTGCGCATCTGACCGACACACATGCGCCAAGCTGGAAGGCTGAAAACCTGGATAACATGATCGCGATACTTGATCGCTGCCTTGCATCGGCCTCTCGTGGCGGTGCGCGCTATCGCGCGCTGCGTCGGCGTCATGGCCAATTATTAGTTGCCCGGGCAAGGCTTTATGGGCGGCAGGGCGAAACCGCATCTGCCCGGGCGCTTTATCGTCAACGGTTGCGTCGACCGGATCTGTCAAAATCGACGGTTACCGCATTGGTTGGGTTGTTGGCGCCGGCTCTTTTGCCGCCTTAGGCGCGATCACCGGTTTGGCTCCGTAGTGCCTGCGCCCGACAGTCACGCAAGTATCAGATACCGCCGCGTCCCCCTTAATGGACTAAGCGGCGTTTTTGCCAATCTGTTGGCTTTTGCCCAAAAAGAGCCCTGAACAGACGCGAGAACTGGGCTTGATCTGAAAAACCGAAACGATAGGCAATTTCTGCCATCGACAGGGATTTATTGGTGCTGATCGTGTCTCGGGCGGCGATCAGGCGTTCTTCGCGGATGAATTGGGAAACGGTCTTGTTCGTGTCGCTGAACAGCTCATGCAGATACCGTTTGGAGATGCCGCAGGCGTTTGAAATGAGATCGGGCGATAGATCGGCGTTGGAGAGGTTTTGCCGAATGACCTGTTCCGCCCGGCGCAGATGGCCCGCGCGCACTGCTGTTTTGACACTGTCCTGTTCGCCAATGGTATCATCAAGGGCCAGCGCCAGCACCTCGATGATCTGCCGCCCCAGAACCGTTGCCGCATGGCCCTCGGTATCGGACAGCGCCTGAAGCTGTTGCATCATTACGGTGAACAGGCCGGGCAACCCGGATCTTGCATCAATGATCCGCGCGCAAAAGCGGTCAGGGTCGCGAATTTTTTCGGACAACGCTTTTTTGGGAATTTTCAGGACCGCCAGTTCATTGGATGCCGCGTAGGAAAAACGGTAGGGTTCGTCCCCTCGCTCCAGAATGAAGCCGCCGGGATCACAGCGCACCTCACGGCCGAGTTGCTTGAAATCAACCGGGCTGAGCCGTGGAACCGTGATCAGGTATTCTTCTTCGCAGGTCTGTGAAATGTGATTGGGCCTGCGTTCGTATTGCATCGGCTCGGTGACCAGCCGTGACAAGGAAACCTGGCCCATCTGGCGGCGCTCCAGCAGCCCCGAAAAGGTGGACTGGTTGCGAAACGTCAGTTGCAAAGGAAAATACGTCTCTGCGATTACCTGGCCCCAATGCTCAGACCGCTGAGCCGGTGTGATCTGGGCGGTGCTATGTGTGATGATCTGCATAAACTACGCCCCCTCCCCAAGAGCGGTCAGCATAGGTCTCCTCCCCAAGAGACGTTGAGGAATCGGTAGCAATGATCGTGGCGCGGTTCAAGAAAATTCATCCTTCAGGACGCGGTGTGCGCGGACTGACAAGGCTTTATGCGCGGATTTGCAAAACCACTGTGCCCTGTGCACGGATATGCAAATGATCCCGCCCTCGGGTTCAAGATTGGCCGCGCGTTTCGCGTCACTCTGATCTTATGAGGAGAAGCCGGAAAACGGCTCGGCGCTGCAGACAGGGTGGGGAGTTTTTGGCAGTCCTGTTTTGGGCCGAGGTCCGCTTTCCCTAAGGGAAAGACGAAATGATGACTAAACGCAATATTGACCCTATTACGCTTTCAGTGGTGCGGGGGGTGCTGGAAACCACGCAGCGCGAGATGACCTTGACGCTTGAGCAGACGGCGCGTTCGTCGGTGTTCAACCTCGCGCATGACTATTCAACCGCGCTGTTCAACCACACGCCGGAAATGATCTTGCAAGGGCAGGATATTCCGATCCACCTTGGAAGCCTGATCCCCGCGATGAAGGCGGTTGCCAATTTCTTTGAGGGCGAGATCCACGAAGGCGATCTGATCTTGCACAATGACCCGGCCTATGGCGGCAGCCATATCATTGACACCTGCATGTATATGCCGGTGTTTTATGAAGGAGAGCTGGTGTTCTGGACCGTCTGCAAGGGGCACCTGACCGATATCGGCGGCCCGGTTCCTGCCGGGTATAACCCGAATGCGACGGAAATCTTTGCCGAAGGCCTGCGCATCCCCCCGGTCAAGCTGTGGGACAAGGGTAAACCGCGTAACGATGTGCTGAACCTGTTGCTGACAAACATGCGTGCCCGCCGCGACCAGGAGGGGGATTTCAACGCGCTGATCGGGGCCTGCCAGGTGGGGGCGCGCAACCTGAAAAGGTTGATGGACAAATACGGCAAGGATGTCGTGCAAGACTGCATCGCTGAATTGCTGGACATGGCCGAGGCGCATATGCGCAAGTTGATCTCTGAGGTGCCCGATGGCACCTTTACCGGCACCGCGATCCTTGAGGATGCCGGCCACGGCTTTGGTGATTTTGAGATTACCGCCACCGTCACCATCAAAGGCGACGGCTGCCATATCGAAATCGCCAGCCCGCCGCAGATCCCTTATTTCATCAACAGTTACGAAGGCAACAGCCATTCAGGCGTTTATCTGGGCCTGATGATGTTCGCGCAATTGCCCCCCCCCTATAATGAGGGGTTGTATCGTTGCGTCTCTACCGACATGGGGCCCAAGGGCACGCTGTGCAATGCGAAATCGCCTGCACCGCACATGAACTGCACGACAACCCCGATGGAAACCTTGACCGATGCGGTTCGACTGGCCTTTGAACAGGCGGCACCGGCAAAGGTATGTGCCAGCTGGGGGCACGCCAACGGCTGCAACATCGCAGGTTGGGACAATCGCCATGACGAGGAATATGTGACGATGGTTCTGGCCTCGATCATCTCGGGCGCGGGGGCTACGTCAAGCCAGGATGGTTGGCATGCCTGTGGGCCGGAATGCTGCTTTGGCGCGCTGACCTCGGGCGATATCGAGATGTTGGAACATAGCTATCCAATCATCATCCATCGCTATTCGTTGATGGAAGATTCAGGCGGGGCAGGCAAAAACCGCGGTGGCTCGGGCACCTGCTGGGAGGTTGAACCTCTCGACACGCCGATGACCCTGATCACCTTTGGCGAAGGCCGCCGGATCCCCGCGATGGGGGCGGCAGGCGCAAAATCGACGATGATCGCGCCCAAGGTGGGGCGGCTGGAACTGACACGCGGCGGTGAAACCCAAATCATCACCGAGAACGTGATCGAAACGATCCAGCCCGGTGAACGTGCCGCCAACAAGAACCCCGGCGGTGGCGGCCATGGCAACCCGTTTGAACGCAACATCCAAAAAGTCGTTGATGATGTGCGCAACGGTCTTGTCAGTCTTGAGGGCGCAAAGCTCGATTATGGCGTCGTCATCACCGACCGCGACAGCCTGACAGTTGATCAAGGCGCGACAGCCCGGCTTCGCACAGCCTGACCGCCTTATCTTTTTCAAACATCCGCGGGGGGACAGCCTGTGGACGTGGGGGGCAGACAGCCCCCTGCCAGACCGCGCCTGCCCCGAACCCCGATCACCCGAAAGGACGTATCCCATGCAAAACCAGTATCGTCTTGGCATTGACGCCGGCGGCACCTTCACCGACTTTATCCTGGCAGATCGCAAGGGCGAAGTGCGCATCTTCAAGGCGCTTTCCACCCCCAACGATCCTACTGCGGCCATTCGCAACGGCTTGGCCCTGATCGAGGAAGAAACCGGTCTTTCCCCCGAACAGATCGTCTCCAATGCTGATCTTTGCATCAACGGCACCACCGTAGGGCTGAATGCGCTGATCACCCACAACGGTGCCAAGACCGGCCTGATTGCAACCAAAGGTCATGAAGACAGCATCGAAATTCGGCTTGGCCACAAGGAAGACGGCTATCGCTATGACCCGGAATATCCGCCGGCAACCATGCTTGCACCGCGGTATCTGCGGCGTGGCGTGTCTGAGCGTGTGCTGTCCACCGGCAAGGTTCACACCCCCCTGAATGAGGAAGACGTGCGTGACGCCTGCCGCCACTTTTTGCGCGAAGGGGTCGAGTCGGTCGCGATTTCGTTTGTCTGGTCCGTCCTGCATCCCGAACATGAACTGCGTGCAGGTGAGATCGTGCGAGAGATGATGCCAGATGTGCGCCTGACGGTCGGCAGTCAGCTTTACCCGCAGGTGCGCGAATATACCCGCACCTCTACCGCTATCGTAAACGCCTACCTCGCCCCGATCCTGCAACGCTATGTCGAAGCGGTTGATGCCTTTTTCCAATCTCTGGGTGCACGTCACCCGGTGCGGTATTTCCAGTCGAACGGTGGTTTGGCGCTGGGCAAGGTGGTGACGGATCAATCGGTTTACGCCATCAACTCTGGTCCTGCCTCGGCGCCGCAGGCCGCGTTGTGGCTGGGTGAACCGTGGGGGCTGAAGGACATCATCACCGTTGATATGGGGGGCACCTCATTTGATATCACGTTGACCCGCGACGGGCGCGCCAATGTATCAAAGAACATTGACTTCTTGCGCTACCGCATTGGTATTCCAATGATTCAGGTGGAAACGCTTGGCGCGGGCGGGGGCTCTATTGGCTGGATTGACAGCATGGGGCTGATGCAGATGGGCCCCCAATCCGCAGGCTCTGAGCCGGGGCCAGCCTCTTATAACCAGGGAGGTGAAAAGCCGACCACGACCGACGCGAACCTTGTTCTTGGGTATTTGAACGCGGATGGCCTTGTCGGTGGGCGCTTGCCGCTGAGCCTGGAAAAGGCCCACCAGGCAATCAAGACCCATTTGGCAGATCCTTTGGGGATCAGCGTGGAAACGGCCGCTTACGGCATGTTCACCATTGTGAACAACAACATGGTCAACGCCATTCGCCGCGTATCGGTTGAGCGTGGCTATGACCCGCGGGACTTTGTGTTGAACTGTGCCGGTGGCGCAACGGCGACGCATATCACAGCACTTGCGCGCGAAATGGGCATTCGCAAGGTGCTGATCTCAAAGCTGGCTTCGGGGCTCTGCGCCTTTGGTCAGATCATCTCGGATGTGAAATACAACTACATGGCCCCCGCACCCGTGCGTCTGGAAGGCGCCGCGTCTGCTGCGCATCTGAATGGGCTTTTCCATCAGCTTGAGGAACGCGGTACCGGCGATCTGACATCGGACGGCTTTACCGAGGACAAGATCAGCATCCGTCGCAGCCTTGATATGCGTTATGTCGGCCAGGTGCATGAGTGCACGGTAGACGTTGAACCGTTCGAAGTGACCGAGGCCGCGCTTGAGCAGTTGAAAGCTGCTTTCCATGCCCGCCACGAAGAGCTTTATACCTATTCCGAACCGAAAAGCGCGGTTGAGGTGGTCAATGTCGAAAGCGCTGTCACTGGTTTTGTCGATAAACCGGCACGCATGACGGTGGCGGCTGGAAGTGGCTCTCAGGCCGCGCTCAAGGGCACGCGCGAGCTGATCTTTTCCGCCTCGGGTATCGGGCAAGAAACGCCGATTTATGATGGCGCGCTTTTGGGGGCGGGGGATGTGATCTCTGGGCCTGCGGTCATCCAGGAGGTCACCACGACGATTGTGATCGAACCGGGTTGGGTGGCCGAACTTGATGCTTCTGGCGTCTACGTCGTGACCCTGGGCACAACAGCCAAGGCCGACGCGTCGGACAGCGGGCAAGCTGCCCGCCCCGTCGAGGTTGCCTGATATGGCGCTTGCGCTGGAAAGAGTGGGGGTCGCCTTTGGCGGCTTCCAGGCCCTGAGGGATGTGTCACTTGCGGTTGCGCCGGGGCAGGTGGTCGGGCTGATCGGCCCCAACGGGGCGGGCAAGACCACCTGCGTCAACACGTTGACCGGGTTTCAGCATCCAACCAGCGGGCGTGTGCTGCTGGAGGGGCGCTGCGTGTCGTCCCTTTCGGCGCATGGCATCCGCCGGGCGGGTGTTGCGCGTACCTTTCAGGCCGGGCGTCTTTTCAATGGTCTGGATGTGTTGGACAACCTGGCCTGCACCGGGGTTGGGCTGGGCCAGCGCCGCGCTGCAGCTGAACACGCGGCCAGCGATCTTCTGGGCTGGATGGGCATTGCCGATCTGGAAAGCCGGTCGGCGGCCGGCCTGCCCTATACCGACGAGCGGCGCGTGGCGATTGCCCGCGCGCTGATGGGGGCGCCGCACTATCTGCTGTTGGATGAACCGGCGGCAGGCATGTCAGAGCCCGAGGCCGCAGATCTTGCCCGCCTGATCCGGCGCATAGCCGAAGAGATGGGGATCGGCTGTTTGCTGATCGAACATAATGTCGGCCTGGTGCTTTCCGTTTGCGCCGATGTTGTCGTGCTGGATGGGGGGCAGGTGATCGAGCAGGGCGACCGTAGCGTCATTCTTGGCTCTCGCGCCGTGCGCGAAGCCTATCTTGGCGCCAATGTGGAGGAGGCATGATGTCCAAGATCGGTGTCTTTGATCTTGCGGTGCGCTACGGCAAATTGACCGCAATCGCCAACCTGTCCTTTCAGGTCGCAGAGGGCGAACGCGTGTTCATCTCGGGGCCGAACGGGGCGGGTAAATCGTCGCTTTTGCTGGCTATTGCGGGGGCGGTGCGTGCCGCCCATGGGCGGATCGAGATGGATGGCGAAATCCTGTCCGGGCTGGGGTCGGAAAGCGTTGCCCGACGTGGTCTGTCGATGGTGCCCGAGGGGCGGCGCATCTTTGCGGGTCTGACGGTCATGGAAAACCTGCTGGTCGGCACCGGCCTGCGCCGGGACCGCTCAGCGGTTGGAGAGGATCTGGAGATCGTTTTTGACGCCTTCCCGATCCTGCGTGAACGGGCCCGGGCCAATGCGGGTGCGCTATCGGGCGGTCAGCAACAGATGCTGGCAATTGCGCGTGCGCTGATGACCAACCCAAAGGTCATGCTGGTGGATGAGCCGTCGCTGGGCCTGGCGCCAAAGGTGGTGGATGATGTCTATGACCGCCTGTGCCATTTGCAACAGCTTCGCGGTCTTACGCTGATCATCGTCGAACAATCCTCGACGCGTGCGGCACGCGTGGGGGGGCGGATGCTGCTGATGCGCGCCGGGCGCATCGTTGCGGATGGCGATGCTGCAATGTTTGCCGCCGACAATCTTCTGACCGACGCCTATTTCGGAGATTCAGCATGAGCCTGCAACTACTGTTCGACTCCCTGTCTTTGGGGGGCATCTATGCAATTGCCGCGCTGGGGATTGCCTTGATCTTTGGCGTGATGAAACTGGTGAACTTTGCCCACGGGCAGTTCATCGCCTGCGCGGTTTTTGCGCTGATCGTGCCATCAACCGATGCAATGGCGATACTTGGCATTGGCCGATTGCCGGCGTTGATTCTTATCCCGGTCATTCTGGCCTTTGGGGCAGCACTTGCCGTGATTGCCGAGGCGCTCGTCTTTCGTCCGATGCGCAATGCCTCGCCGGTTGCGCTGATGGTTAGCAGCTTTGCCCTTGGCGTGGCGCTGCAAAACATTCTGCTGGTGCTATATGGGGGGCGGCCAAAGGCGGTCAGCCTGTGGGCCGAGCTTGGGCATCCAGTGCAGATCGGCCCGGCAGAGGTGCCTTTCTTGCAATTGATCGTCATTGCCGCCGTTGTCCTGATCTTTATCGGAATGGCGGCAATGCTGCGCTACACCCGGATCGGGCTGGAAATGCGCACCGCAGCCGAAGATTTCGAGATGGCGCGGATGCTGGGGGTGCGGGCCAACCGGGTGATTGCAGGTGCCTTTGCGCTTTCAGGGGGGCTTGCCGCAGTGGTGGCGCTGGTGCTGGTGGCGCAGACCGGGGTCGCGGATGTGCGCATGGGCGGGCAGATCATGCTGGTGGCGTTTATCGCCACGGTGGTCGGTGGCATGGGCAGCCTTTCGGGCGCAGTTGCGGCGGGGCTGGGGATCGGCGCTGTGTCGGCGTTTTTGCAAGCGTGGCTGCCTGATGATGCCCGACCCTTTCGCGATGCCTTCCTTTATGGCGGGGTCATCCTTGTTCTTCTTCTTCGTCCGCAGGGCCTGTTTGCCACTGCCGGCTCCAAGCCGAGGGTTTGATCATGGCTTCCCAACACGCGCTTCGCCGCCGGATGGCTGCTACGACGCCGGTTCTGTTGACACTGCTTCTTTTGGTTTTTGTGTTTGCCGCCACCCAACTGGGGGACCGGGCCGCCGCCCGGATGGCGTCAGAGACATTGATCCGTGTCACCATGGTCGTCGGCTTTTGGATATTTGTTGGAAACTCTGGCGTGGTCAGCTTTGGCCATGCCGCCTTTGCCTGTGTCGGGGCCTATGTCTCGGCCTGGCTCACCTTGAAACCCGCGATGAAAGCAACTCTTTTGCCGGGACTGCCGGATATGGTCGCGGCGGCCAATTGGCATGTTTTGCCGGCCGCGGTCGTGGCGGGCATCGTGGCCGCTATCCTTGCCCTGATTACCGGCGCGGCAATCTTGCGGCTTTCGGGCATTGCCGCCTCGATCGCCACCTTTGCCTTTCTGGCAATGATCAACACCATCTGGTCAAACTGGACGCCGGTCACCGGGGGCACATCTTCGGTGGTCGGCCTGGCGCGATATGTTACGCCGTGGGTTGCGATGGGGTGGGCCGTGGTGGCTATTTTGGTTGCCGCCGCCTACTCTGCCTCGGCCTCGGGGCTTGCACTGCGGGCCACGCGCGAGGATGAGGTTGCCGCCAGCGCCTCTGGCATTGGCCGTTATCGGCACCGGCTGCTGGCCTATACCATTTCCGCGTTTTTCACCGGTGTCGGCGGCGCGCTGATGGGGCATTACATCGGTGTCATCAATCCTGACGGATTTTACCTCAACCTGACCTTTTTGATGCTGGCGATGCTGGTTGTGGGGGGGGTCGGCTCTTTGTCCGGTGCCGTTGTCGGGGTCTTGGCCGTGTCGGTGGCTGTCGAGGCGCTGGTAAGAATGGAAAAGGGCATGGTCATCGGCACCACGTCCTTTGCGCTGCCCCCCGGTAGCCAGGAAATCATCATCGCCATTGCCATGATCCTTGTCTTGATCTTTCGCCCCACGGGCTTTTTGGCCGGGCGCGAATTCATGCTGCCCGCCCGATGGGTCTTTGGGCGGACCAGTCCAATGACTGACCCGATACCAACAGGAGAACCGAAATGAGATTTGCCTGCAAAGTTCTGGCATTGGTGCTATTGGCCGCACCAGCCTGCGCCGAAGATCTGACCGTGGGGTTCGCGATTGCGAAATCCGGCTGGATGGAGGCCTATGATACCCCCGCTGCCACCGCGGCCAAGATCCGCATTGATGAAATCAACGCCGCCGGTGGCCTGCTGGGGCGTCAGATCAAGGTGGTCGAGGCCGATACACGCACCGACCGCGCCGAAAGCGCCAAGGCGGGTCTTGATGTCCTGGATCAGGGCGCCGAGATGATGGTGGTTTCGTGCGATTATGATTTTGGCGCCCCGGCGGCCCTGGTGGCCGAAGGAGAGGGGATGATCAGTTTTTTCCTCTGTGCCGAGGACGTCAAGGCGGGCATCCAGGGGGTTGGTCCCAACAGCTTTTCTTCGTCGGTTCTGGCCCCGGTTCAAGGGGCCACGATGGCAGAATGGGCCCATGCCAAGCGCGACGCCCGCACCGCCTTTGTGCTGGAAGATACCTATATTGAATACAACAAGGGTATCTGCACCGGGTTTGAGTGGCTGTTTCCGCAGCTTGACGGCGCCAAGATCGTTGGCTCTGACACGTTCAAAAATGATGATGCTTCGATTGCCAGCCAGATCACCCGGATCAAATCGCTGGATGCGGAACCTGACGTGATCATGCTGTGTTCGGTTATGCCGGGTGCTGCTGGGGCTGTGCGCCAAATCCGTGCGGCAGGGATCAACTCTTTGATCCTGAATGGTTCGGCGGTGGATGGGTCCTATTGGCTGGATGCGACGCCGGGGCTTTCGGGTTTTGTTGTTCCTGTGCAGGGGTCGATCTATGGCGATGACCCGCGCCCCGAAGTGGAGGCCTTCAACGCCGCCTACGAGGCCAAGACCGGCGCCCGCCCGGCCAACCAATACGCCTATCCGGGCTATATCTTGATTGATCTGTGGGCCAAGGCCGTCGAGCGGGCCGGAACTGTTGACGGGGCTGCGGTTACTGCGGAACTGGAAGCGATGCGGGATGAACCAACGGCATTCGGGCCGCGCAGCTTTACCCCCATCCTGCACCACCAGGACACCGCACTGATGCAGATCATCGAAATCACCGATGGCAAACCCGCGCGGGTAGACGAATGGCGCATCTCGCAGCCGGTGCCGCTGGATGTGTTGATGGGTAAATAAGATCGGGCGCGGGCAAAGCCCCGCGTCTTGTCACAGATACGGCGGCGTGCAGGCGGAAACCACAATCGCCTCGCGGTCGCCAATATTACGAAAGCGGTGCGGCGACTGGGAATCGAAAAGATAGCTGTCGCCCGCTTTCAATACGCAAATCTCATCCCCTACCGTCACCTCAATTTCGCCCGCAATCACCACGCCCCCTTCATGCGAGACGTGTTCAAGCATCTGTTCGCCCGTGTCGGCGCCGGGTTCGTAGCGTTCATAAAGGATCTGTAGATTATGCGCCTTGGCGTCGCCTATCTGTTGCAAGGTGATCTTGCCGCGTGGATCATCGAGCGTAGAGTATAGCCGGGTGGTCAGATCGCGCAGTTCATGGGGTTTGAAAAACACTGATTGCGTGACCGGATCGTCGGGTTCAAAAAACTCGGACATGCTGACATTCAGCCCGCCCAGGATCTTGCGCAATGAGGCGACCGAGGGGCTTGAACGGTTCGTCTCGATCATCGAGATCTGACCGTGCGGCACGCCCGAGGCTTCGGCCAGCTGCCGTTGGGAAAAGCTTGCGGCTTGTCGCATCTGCCGAAGACGGTGACCTACGTCGAAATCCTGCATGGGGCCTTCCTGCCGTTTGCCCGTGTTTACGGCATGGCGCGCGAGCGCACAATACTTTGTCATAACGTGCGTCTTATTTGAATAGTTGTTGCTCAAGATATTGCGCGATGATACTTTGATCTCAGTTAAACCTCATGAGGCCGCCATGACCGAATCTGATCGTCTTTCTGCCCGTAAATCCGACGCCGTAGCCCGCGGTGTCGGAACCCGTGGTATCTATGCCGTCCGCGCTGAAAACGCCGAACTCTGGGATGCCGAAGGCCGGCGTTTCATTGATTTTGCGGCCGGTATTGCGGTGAACAATACAGGGCACCGTCACCCAAAGGTCATGAAAGCCGTCGCTGAGCAGGCACAGGCATTTACGCACACCTGTTTTCACGTCGCCCCTTACGAGGGCTATATTGCCCTGGCCGAACGGCTGAATGCCGCGACTCCGGGGGATTTTGCAAAGAAAACCATGCTTGTAACGACCGGCGCCGAGGCGGTTGAAAATGCGATCAAGATGGCGCGTGCCTTTACCGGGCGGTCTGGCGTGATTTCGTTTTCCGGGGCATTTCACGGGCGCACCCTTTTGGGGATGGCCCTGACCGGAAAAGTCGCACCCTACAAGAAGGGCTTTGGCGCCATGCCGCCCGAAGTTGTCCATGCCCCGTTTCCAAACGCCCTGCACGGTGTAACCGAGGCAGAGGCGCTGGCGCAGTTGGAACGGCTTTTTGCCTCGTCAGTAGACCCCGAACGCATCGCCGCGATGATCATTGAACCGGTTCAGGGCGAGGGCGGGTTCACCATTGCACCGTTCAACTTCTTGCGCGCGCTGCGTGAAATTTGTGATCGCTACGGTATCGTCTTGATCGCGGATGAGGTGCAGGCGGGTATGGCACGGACGGGCCGGATGTTTGGCTTTGAACATTCGGGCGTAGCGCCTGATCTGGTAACGATGGCCAAGGGGTTGGCCGGTGGTTTTCCGCTGTCGGCTGTGACCGGTCGCGCAGATATCGTCGATGCGCCGAACCCCGGCGGATTGGGGGGCACCTACGCGGGCAACCCGCTGGCGGTAGCGGCCGCCCATGCCGTTCTGGATGTGATCAAGGATGAGGCGCTGTGCGCGCGAGCCGACGAAATCGGAGAGGTGATCCGCGCACGCCTGACCCAGATCGCCGCACGTCAGGGGATGGAGTGCATCGGTGAGGTTCGCGGGCTTGGCGCCATGAACGCGCTGGAACTGGTCACGGACCGCGAAAGCAACGGACCCGATGCCGCGCTGACCGCCGCCATCGTGGCCGAAGCCGAGGCGCGCGGGCTGATCCTTTTGTCTTGCGGCACGCGCTACAACGTCATCCGTCTTTTGCCCCCGCTGACCATTCCCATGGAGCAGCTGCAAGAGGCGCTTGATATCATTGAGGTTTCGATTGAGGCGGCGGTAACGAAACAGGCCGCCTGACGATCTTTATCTCTACCTTGCAAGGACACCGGACCCTCTGCCCGCGCGGGCAGGGGGACAGGTCGACCACGGGGCGCCGTCGCCTATGGCAATAAGAAAGCCGCCCCTTGCGGGTCAATCGGCGTCGACACCGGGCGGTTATCTTGCCCAAAATCGCAACCCTCCGGGTCTGTGCCGGCTGACCCCCCCCCTCGTGAGCGGGGCGGATTTGCCTGTGCCTTTCACAGGTGCCAAGGCCAGATCACCGGGCGCGCGCGAACAGGGGTGCTACGCCGTCCGGGTTCTGCCTGAGCCTCAAGACGGCTATAGATTCAGAGGATAGGGTATGGGCAAGAAATTGATATTCACCATCAACCCCGGCACCACCACAACGCGCATCGGGCTTTTTGCGCCAGAAGGGGCTGATGTTCTGCCGGTGTTGGAGCAAACCATCGACCATGATGAGACCGTCATGGCCGGGTTCAAGACCATTGCCGAGCAACTCCCATTCCGGGCCAAGGCCCTACAGGCCTTTTTGAACGCGGTCCCCGGCGGTGTCAGCCTGGCCGCGGTTGCCGGGCGTGGGGGGATGTTGTCGCCAGTGCCGTCAGGGGTGATCGCGGTAAACGATGCGTTGGTGGATTTTGCACTGCACCGGCCTGTGCATCACCATGCCTCAAACCTCGGCGCGCCGCTGGCCCAGAGTATTGCACAAACCGCCGGCTGTCCGGCCTTCATCGTTGATCCGGTCTCTGTCGATGAGTTGCCGCCGGTTGCGCGCATTTCGGGCTGCCCCGAGATTTCGCGGTTCTCGTTTGTCCATGCGCTGAACATTCGCGCTTGCGGTCGGCGTCTGGCTGCGGATCTGGGCCGACCGTTCACGGCGCTGAATGCGGTGATTGCCCATATGGGGGCTGGTATTTCGGTTGCGGCCCTGAAAGGTGGCCGGATCGTTGAAAGCACCAACCGGATGGAAAACTCGCCATTTTCGCCAGAGCGGGCAGGGGGGCTGCCGCCAATGGCTCTTATCGACCTTTGCTATAGCGGTGCCTATGATCAGGCAACGCTAAAGCGCAAGCTTTACGGGCAGGGCGGTGTCTTTGCCTATCTTGGCACCAAAGACATGCGCCGCGTCGATGCGATGATTGCAGCCGGCGATGAAAAGGCCCGGCTGATCCGAGAGGCGATGATCTACCAGATCGGCAAGGCAATCGGGGCGATGGCCTCGGTGCTGGATTTTCGACCCGATGGGGTGATTTTGACCGGCGGCATGGCCCATTCCAAGCCGATAATCACCGCTTTGTCAAAGCAGGCGGCCGCTTTGGCGCCCGTGACCGTCTATCCGGGCAGTCATGAAAATGAGGCATTGGCGGCCGGCGCGGCAGCCGTGCTGGCCGGGTCTGAAACCGCCCGCGATTGGCCCGTTACCCCCAAAGTGGAGGCCCTGCCATGGTGATCCGTTCTTTTCACGATCTTGAGGCGGCGATGACAGATCGCCCGGGCCTGCGCCTGGCCGTAGCCGGCGCCGAGGACCCCTCTGTGCTGGAGGCAATCATCATCGCGGCCGGACAGGGGCTCGTGACCGAGGCGGTGCTGGTTGGGAACGCGCGATTGATCCGGGAATTGTTGCCACAGGAATGGCTTGAACGGTTTCGGATTGAGCATGCCGCAGACAATGCCGAGGCTGCAAAGCTGGCGGTATCGGTGGTGCGCGCGGGCGTGGCCGATGTTTTGGTCAAGGGGCAGGTCGATAGTGGCGCCTATTTGCGCGCGGTCGTGTCGCGCGATACCGGATTGCGCGCGTCGGATGTGCTTTCAAATGTCACACTTGCCGAGATGCCTTCGGTCCCGCGCCTGATCGGGGCCACGGATAACGGCATCATCCCCCTGCCCACGCAGGCGCAAAAACGCGCTATCATCAAGAATGCCGTGCCGCTTTTTCGAGGGCTTGGCATCACACCCCTGAAGGTTGCGGCAATCGCGGCCTCTGAAAAAATTTCGGCGTCGCAACCCGCTACGCTTGATGCCGCAGCCCTGTCCGATGACGCGCGGCAAGGCCGTTTGGAGGGGGTTCTTGTCGACGGCCCCTTTGGTTATGATGTGGCCCTGTCGGCGTCAGCCGCCGCCAGAAAGGGCCTTGGCGATTCACCCGTTGCGGGGCAGGCCGATTTAATTCTCTTTCCCTCAATCGAAGCCGGAAATGCGACGGTCAAGGCCTGGAAACTGCATGGCCAGGCGCGCACAGCCAGTATCGTTCTGGGGGCCAAGGTCCCGGTTCTTCTGAATTCACGCGCGGATGGGGTGGATCAGAGGTGGCTGGGGCTTTTGCTGGCGGCGGCGGTGTTGGCGGGGCAGGATACGCAGATCTGACCGTGTTCACCGGCCCAGTTGCCAGATGCCTTTTGCCATTGGGATCAGCCAAAAGAGCCGTCGCCCTATATAGCCCCGATCAGCAATTGGGATGACTGACAGGGGGTTTTCACCCCAGCACCTTCATCGCACGGGTAATACCCTCAAGCGTAAGCGGATACATCCGATCCTCAAAAACCTCTCGGATCATCTGCGTTGACTGGGTATAGCGCCAGTCACCTTCGGGGGTGGGGTTCAGCCAGACATGCGCAGGCCATTGCGCGCGCGCACGGTTCAGCCAGACGGCGCCTGCTTCGGCGTTCCAATGTTCGTTTGCGCCGCCGGGGTGTGACACCTCATAGGGGCTCATGGCGGCGTCGCCTACGAAGATGCATTTATAATCAGCGCCGTAGCGGTTCAGCACCTGCCATGTGGGGGTCGTCTCATCCCAGCGGCGGTGGTTGTTGCGCCAGACGGCCTCATAAAGGCAGTTGTGAAAGTAATAATGTTCAAGATGCTTGAATTCGGATTTCGCGGCTGAAAAGAGTTCCTCCACCAGCCGCACATGCGCGTCCATCGACCCGCCCACATCCAAAAACAGCACAACTTTGACCGCGTTGTGGCGTTCGGGGCGGGTGCGTATGTCGATATAGCCGGCCTCGGCGCTGGCGCGGATCGTGCCGGGCAGGTCCAGTTCTTCGTCGGCCCCGTGGCGGGCCCATTGCCGCAACCGTTTCAACGCGATCTTTATGTTGCGGGTGCCCAGTTCGATCGTATCGTCAAAGTCGCGGAATTCGCGCTTGTCCCAGACCTTGACGGCGCGTTGATGGCGGCTGCCATCTTGGCCGATGCGCACCCCTTCGGGGTTGTAGCCGAAGGCGCCAAAGGGGCTTGTCCCGGCGGTGCCGATCCATTTGTTGCCCCCCTGATGGCGACCCTTTTGTTCTGCCAAACGGTCGCGTAGCGCCTGCATCAGCGCATCAAACCCGCCCAATGCCTTGATTTCGGCGCGCTCAGCAGGCGTCAGCAGTTTTTCGGCCAGTTTCTCAAGCCAGCCCGACGGCAGGTCGACCGCATCCAGAACCGCCTCGGGGGGGATCGCTTCCAGACCCGCAAACGCAGCGGCAAAGGCGCGATCAAACCGGTCAAGGTGGCGTTCATCCTTTACCATCGCAGTGCGGGCAAAATAGTAGAAACCATCAATGTCGTAAGTGGTCAACCCGGCTGACAGCCCCTCAAGAAACGCCAGATATTCGCGCAGGGATACCGGTATGCCCCCCCGTCGCAAGGCTTCGAAAAAGGGCAAAAACATCCTGGCCCCCTGTTACATCATCCGGCCAATGATCAGCGTAGCGAAGAGCCCCATCAGGCCAAAGGCGATTGCATGCACCGCCGTATATTGCGCCAGATCAAAGCCATTGCCGCCGCGCATCCGGGCACGGCGAAAGCCGACAAGACCGCCAATCACTACGGCAAGAATAACGATCATCTACCTCTCCCGGCGTTTGGCGGCGTCAGTTTTGCCGCGCATCAATATTGGCAAGCGCGGCTACCTCGGCAGAGCGTTTGCGCACCGCCGCGTCAGAGCCAAACCCATAGCGCGCCCACGCCCCCGAGTCGAGCCGTGCCCGGCGTGCTTCGGCGGCATGGCCCAAGGATTGCAGCGCCTCGGCGCGGATCATGTAAAGGGTTGCCATCATGGCAGGGTTTTCAGCCGTGACCGCCACATCCAGGGAACGGTTGACCAGCGCCATCGCATCCTCGGCCCGGCCATTTGCCAGCGCAAAGGCGGCAAGCTGCATGTCTACATGCGCGGCGTGAATGCGCGCCCCCGGCGTGGCGCGGTAAATCGCTGCCGCCTGCACAAAGGCGTTCAGGGCCGCTTCGGGTGCGTCCCGCACACTCAGCCGCCCCAGCACGAACCAGGCGAACCCGGCGCGGGTATCACGCCATCCGTGATCGGTTGCAATCTGCACCGCCCTGAACGCTGCGGTGCGGCGTCTGGCGGGGGTGGCATTGGGGCCAAGTGCCTGTTCGATCGCGGTGACAAAGGCGCGGGGGGTCGCACCGGCAGGCGGTAGCACGCCGCCCGAATTTCCTGCCGGATTGATCCGCGCGAATATCGCCGGTAGCCGCGAAAACACCTCGTCGGGGCTAAGACCGCTATGCAGTTCTGGCGCGTAATAGGCACGCAGCATGGTCATGTCATAGCCCGTCAGAACGGTATGAAAGTTATCGTCGTTCCAGATCGAGTCGGGCAGGCGGTAAAGATCATTCAGGGGGCCAAGGGCTTGGCTGATTTCTTCGTGCAGGCAATCGCGCACCTCTTGCGGGGCCGCATCCGAGGGGATGAACACCGCCGCGTGACTGCGCGTTGCAAGCTGCGTCCAATCCGAGTTGGCGCGGCGTCCCGCGCGCCGGTAATCTTTCCAACCGGTGACATTGGGCACGACGAAACAGGCAGCGTTCGGCACCTGCGCCTTGATCTGCCGTTTGGGGACGAACTCGATGGTGATCGCGCTCTTTGCGGTCGTGACCACGCTTATATCTATCCCTGCTTCGCTTCGCAGGCGCGATACCAGGCGCGCCAGATCCGGCCCCGCATTTGCCGGCGCGGCCCCCGCTATGCGGACCGTGACAGGCCCCTCAAACCGGGTGAACCGAGGCAGGGCGCGGCCACTTTCCAAAAAGAACGTCAGCTCCATAAAGTCGCGGGCAAGCGCGGCATTTGACATAGTGATCCCGCCTGACAGGGGAAGCTGCGCGGTAAGGTCGGCAACCGATAGCGCGGATGTGGCAGATTGCGCCCGTGCCGTTGGCACATCAATCTGCGGGGTAGAACAGGCCGCCAGCGAACAGGCCAGCAACAGGGCCACGAGCCGCCTTCGGCCCCGCCGCGCAGACCAGACAGCTTTTGCCCGGCAGGCCGCCGCGACAGCGATAGGCAGGACGATGTGATACATGGCAGCGCGCTGTTCCCGGGTTGAAGGCACAGGGTAGGCTGCAACATCAATCGCGCCTAGTAAATATTTGCGATCCAACCGGTATTTCGCGTCGGCGGGGCTGATATGGTCGCGCCGCAGCGCCTTTTCAGGCGCGGGCACGCCCCCCGCGGCGCCCACCGCGCCCCGTGTTCGCCGCCGCCGCCGCCTGGCTTGCCTCGGCAAAGGTTGCGCCCTCTTTGACGGCCTCCAGCACCCGCGCGAAACGGATCCAGTCACTGCCGTTCGGGTCATGGTCCATCAGCATGTTGGCGGCGCGAATGGCCTCCATTTCCACACTGCGCACCGGGTTCATGATGGCCGAGGTCATGCCCGCGCCAATCGCCATCGGCAGGAACGCGGCGTTGACGCCATGCCGGTTCGGCAGCCCGAATGAGATGTTCGAGGCGCCGCAGGTGGTATTCACCCCCAACTCATCGCGCAACCGCCGCACCAGTTCAAACACCTGCCGCCCCGCCGTGGCCAGCGCGCCAACCGGCATCACCAACGGGTCCACCACGATGTCATGCGCCGGTATGCCGAAATCGGCCGCCCGCTGGACGATCTTTCTGGCCACCGCAAAGCGCACATCCGGATCCATGGATATGCCGGTATCGTCGTTGGAGATTGCCACAACCGGCACGTTGAACTTCTTGACCAGAGGCAGCACCAGATCCAGCCGCTCTTCCTCGCCGGTGACCGAGTTCAGTAGGGGCCGCCCGTTCGCCGCGGCCAACCCCGCCTCAAGCGCCGCCGGAACCGAGCTGTCGATGCACAGCGGCACATCAACCAACCCCTGGATCAATTCGATCATCGCGGTCATCAATGGCGGCTCGGTCAGGTTCGGGTTCGGGTTCGAGTTGTAGACAACGCCCGCGTTCACATCCAAAACCGTGGCGCCACAGGCGACCTGCTCCAACGCGTCACGCGCGACGGTAGAATAATCGCCCGCTTCCAACTCTGCCGCCAGCTTCTTGCGCCCCGTCGGGTTGATCCGTTCACCGATCACGCAGAAGGGTTCGTCAAAGCCGATGACAACAGTTTTGGTTTTACCCTCAAGAACGGTGCGCGTCATGAATTACCCTTTGTTATGATCGGCCACCCAGGTGGCGCTGGTCTTGATGCCCCCAAGTGGAAAGAAATGCACCGATTCGATACCGAAATCGGGGTTGGTCGCCTTGTGCAACGCCAGTTGGGTCAGAAATTCGGTCGGCTCAAAGGGCATCAGCAGCTTGGTTACATCGCGCGCGCGCTTTTGCAACACGCGCAGGCTGGGTCCAACGCCGCAGGCAATGGCAAATTTCAGCAGCGTTTGCAGCTTTGCCGGGCCCGCCACGCCAATATGGATCGGCAGGCGGATACCCTCGTCGGCCAGCCGGTCAGCCCATGAAATCACCGGCGCGGCCTCAAAGCAGAATTGCGTGGCAATCGCCATCTGCGCGTCGGAACGGTCGGCAAACGCCTGTTTCCAGCGCAGCGCCTGCAAGATCACCGCCTCGCCGCCGTCCTTGTCGATGTCGCGGTTGCCCTCGGGGTGGCCCGCGACATGCAGCCGCTCAAACCCGTCAAAGCAGCCACTGTCCAGCATCTGCATCGAGCTGTCGAATTCGCCCGCAGGCGTGCTGACGCCACCGCCCAGCAGCAGCGCCTGACGCACATCCGCCTCACCGCGATAGCGCGCCACCCAATCCGCCAATGTCGCCGCATCGGGGATGATCCGCGCCGGAAAATGCGGCATCGGTTCAAACCCTTCGGCCCGCAGCCGCGCCGCGGTCGCTACCATGTCCTCGATGGGTGTGCCGTCGATATGGGCGATATAGACCCGTGTGCCCGGTGCCAGTAGGGGCCGGAAATCGTCGATGGTGGCGGCGGTGCGCGGCATCACCTCAACCGAGCAACCTTTCAAAAACGCGGCCAGAGCGCCCGTCTTAATGGCGTCCGGGGTCGCCTCACGGCGGAAGTTCAAAAGCGCCATCAATATCTCCGTCAGGAGGGCTGTTCCCAGCCGTTGTTTGCGATCAATGCCGCGATTTTCGCGGCATCGTAGTCCGTCTCGATCCGGGCACATTCCGCCGCTACGGCCTCGGCATCATCGCCGGGGTGCTCAGCGGGCGGCGCTTTGCGCCATTCGGCCAGATAGGCATCGCTGTCACGCGCGCCAATCTTCATCGCGCAACGGTCTATCGCCTGTTCGAAGCGCTCGGGCAGGGGGCGCTTCACGCCCCGCCGTCCCTTGCCGGCGATGACCTGGGCGGGAATGTCGCGCCAGAAAACGATGGTGATATCGGCCATGAGTGATTCCCTCCCTCGGCCCAGTGATACGCGTAAAAGCGACGCCCCCGATGGTCGATTTCGACATATTGCAGGGGCAGAGCGACCTGCCGTCTGGCGACGCTTTTTTTTGGCCAAAATACTCCGGGGGGGGGCGCCCGAATGGGCGTCGGGGGGCAGCGCCCCCCCACGCTTCAATCCAGGCGTGCGTTTTCGTCAGCGCACATCACGGGGTTGCGCCCATCCCCGCGCCGCCGTAGTTTGGGGGTAACTTGAAATCGGAGGGCGTTCATATGACGCCCAGGCGTCCCGTGGGTGCGGGCGCGTTCCCGAAGGCGGTAGAGCCACCCGGCACCCGACCCGCCGACCCGGCCGAGCTTTATGCCGCGCTGGACCTCGGCACCAACAGTTGCCGCATGCTGATTGCCCGGCCAACCGGCAACCAGTTTCATGTGGTCGACAGCTTTTCAAAAGCTGTCCAGCTGGGCCATGGGCTAGAGGCCTCTGGTCGGCTTTCGCGTGCCTCCATGTCGCGCACCGTGCAGGCGCTGCAAATCTGCCGGCGCAAACTCGAAGCGCATGGTGTGACCCACATGCGGCTTGTCGCCACCGAGGCGTGCCGTCGCGCCAGAAACGGGCGTGACTTCATGCGGTTTGTAAAACGTGAAACCGGGTTGCCGCTAGAGGTGATCCTGCCCGAGGAAGAGGCCCGTCTGGCGGTCATTTCCTGCGCGCCGCTGGTCAATACCCGTACCGAACAGCTTTTGGTTGTCGACATCGGCGGCGGTTCGACGGAACTGATCTGGATCGACCTGACCGCTGTGCCCGGCCCTCACCGTGCCCGCGCGATCATGCGACTTTCGGCCGGGTTCAACGCCGATCAGGGCCATGAGCCCGCCGCAAAGGTGGTTGACTGGATCTCGGTCCCGCTCGGGGTTGCCACGCTGAAAGACCAGTTTGCCGATGTCGAGGACGACTCGGCGCGGTTTGCGCTGATGAGTTGGTTTTTCGAAGAAAAGCTGGCTGATTTCAGCCCCTATACCGCGGGCAGCCCGCGCGAGGGGTTTCAGATCATCGGAACCAGCGGCACCGTCACCACGGTCGCGGCGTGCCATTTGGGCCTGCGCCGCTATGACCGTAACAAGGTCGACGGTATGACCATGTCGACCAGTCAGATTGACGCGGTGATCCGCACCTATTTGCACCTCGGCCCCGAGGGGCGGCGCGCGGACCCGCGGATCGGTCGTGACCGGCACACGTTGATCATGTCGGGTGCAGCGATCTTGCAGGCGTTGATGCGGGTCTGGCCGACGAACCGGCTTTCGGTTGCCGATCGGGGCCTGCGCGAAGGTTTGCTTTATGCCCAGATGGCGGCGGATGGCGTATTGGATGAGGACGGGATACTTTAGATGACCAAAGCACCGACAGGCAGGAATACTTCCGGGCGCGGCCAGCGCGATCTTCGAGTGCGGGTGAAAACCGCTAAGGGGCGCAGGCTCAGCTCGACCCTGTGGCTGGAACGGCAGTTGAATGACCCCTATGTCCAGCGCGCCAGGAAAGAAGGCTACCGCGGCCGCGCGGCCTTCAAGATCCTGGAACTGGATGATAAATACCGTTTCCTTGTGCCCGGCGCACGCGTGGTGGATCTGGGCTGCGCCCCCGGTGGCTGGTGTCAGGTCGCGGTGGCGCGGGTCAACGCGCTGGGGGACAAGAAGGGCAAGAAGGTGGGCACCGTGCTGGGGGTGGACCTGCAGGAAATGGGCCATATCGCGGGCGCTGACTTCCATGTGCTCGACTTTCTCGAAGAGGGGGCGGACCAGCAGGTCAAGGATTGGCTGGGCGGGCCTGCCGATGTGGTGATGTCAGATATGGCGGCGGCCTCATCGGGGCATCAGGGCACAGACCATCTGCGCATCATCATGCTGTGCGAGGCGGCGGCGGAATTTGCTTTTGACGTGCTGGAAGAGGGCGGCACCTTTGTGGCCAAAGTGCTGGCAGGCGGGGCCGAGAATGAGTTACAGGCGATCTTGAAGAAGAACTTTACCAAAGTGGCAAACGTCAAGCCGCCGGCAAGCCGTCAGGACAGTTCGGAAAAGTTTGTGGTAGCGCAAGGGTTTCGCGGTCGCCGTCATGATGCCCCGACCGAGGATTAGGCGACCGATGATTAGGCGCGCGTGATCCCGCAGCATTGACATTGCCCCCGGCATTCATAGCCGCGATCAACGCGACCTGCCGCGAAAACCCCCGTATGGCTGCGGATCGGATGCCGCCGCCCCACGCGGCCTTGGGTTCAGGGGTTGCGCCGGAAGGCAGACGGGGTTTTGCCGGTCTGGGCGTGAAAGCTGCGGGTGAAATAGGCCGGGCTGGTAAAGCCCAATGATTGCGAGATGGTTTTCACCGGTTCGCGGGTTTCGCTCAACAGACGGCGCGCCTCGTAAAGGCGGCGATCTTGCAGAAGCCCGGATGCCGGGCGGGCGCAGCTTTCGCGGCAGACGCGGGTAAGGTGCGTGGGTGTCACACCCAGTTTCGCAGCGTATTCCGCCACCCCATCGCCAGAGCGGAAATCACGTTCCAAAAGCGCGGTATAGCGGGCAACCAGCCGTTTTGCGGCGGTGGGGCGTTTAACCTCGGCTTCGGCCAGCGCGACCTGCCGCTCCAGCCACACGCCAAGCAGCCCCAGGTGATGGCGGGCGGCGCGGTCGGCACCGGGGCGGGTGCTGTCCAATTCCCGCTGGATATTTTCAATGATACCGTAAAGTTCGGCCTGTGGCGCCGCCTCACGGATGCGCAGGTGTTGCGCGGTGTCGGGCAGGGTCACGTCACTGCCACGGCCAAAGAATATCGCCTGACCGTGGGTTTGCTGCCCGACCTCAAAGCCGTGCATTACCCCGGCGGGGATGAAGACCGCGTTATGGGCACCGTAACCGCGGGTTACGCCGCCCAATGTCAGCCGCCCCTGGCCCCGGGTGAACCAGAGCAAGACCGGTTCCGACAACGCCCGCATCGCCTCGACCCGCCAACGCCCACCGACGGCCAGCCGCTGGATCGGAACGATCCGCACTGACGACGGGGTTTCCGGCAGCATCGTGCGCACCGGTTCCAGCGTTGCCGGTCCGGCCGGGCGGGGGTCTTGCGCAAATTGCGACAGCGGTGGGGCAGTGAAAAGTTTCACGCTAAGGGTCCATTTTCAGACTGAAAACCAGCATCAACATTACGCTGGAACCCCTTTGAAACCAACAGCATTTTCGGGCATCGGCGGAAAGAGACCGGTTTCGAATCAGGGACGCGCTATCTTGTGCCAGCCACGCATACGACCACGAAACCATGTGCGTTGCCGTTTGGCGTATTGGCGAGAAGCCGCCTGCGCCGCCAGGGTTGCCGCTGCCAGTGTCAGATCGCCGCGCAGATACGCCACCAGTTCCGGCGCGCCGATTGCCTTTGCCCAAAGCGCGTTTGGCTGCCACCGGGAAAGGACGGCGCGCACCTCATCCAGCGCGCCTTCGGTCAGCATCCGCGCAAATCGCAGATCAATCCGTGCGGCCAACCAGTCGCGGTCAGCCTCGATCAGCAGGGGGGTGCACGAAGACAGGGGTAACAGCGGGGCGGGGGTGTTGTCTTGCCAGGCCGCAAGGCCGCGTCCGGTGGCCGCCTGCACCTCCCAGGCGCGCTGGATACGGGCGGGGTTGAGGCGGTCGATCCGCGCGGCGGTGGCGGGGTCAAGTTCAGCCAGCAGGGCGCCCGCACCTTCGGCAGCAAGGCGGGCATCGGCCAGGGCGCGGATCGGGGTAGGGGTTGCGGGGATATCGGCCAACCCTTCGGTCAGGGCCGACAGATAAAGCCCGGTGCCGCCAGTGATGATCAACCGCTGCCCGCTTGCCAAAAGCGCGGCCACCTCGCGCAGCCAGTGGCCGACGGAATAATCGACCCCCGGCGCGATATGCCCGTAGAGCGCGTGGCGCACCTCGGCCTCTTCGGCGGGGGTTGGGCGTGCTGACAGAACCCGCCAGCACGACCAGACCTGAAGCGCATCGGCATTGACGATGACCCCACCCTGGCGGCGCGCAAGATCCAGCGCCAGCGCCGATTTGCCGCTGGCGGTTGGCCCGGCGATCAGAACGTGCCGTGCGGGGTCAGTTTCAGCCAAATCCGTTAACATCGTGCCCCTATATTTGCGCCCGCCTCAGGGTATTTCCCGCGAGCCCCCGAAATCGCTTAAACGCGAGGTTGAACCTTTCCGCCATTTGCGACATTTTGCGCCCCAATGACAACCAAGCAGATAGGACCCGAAATGAACGCCCAGGCCGAGCCGAACGTCACCTACAAACGGGTGTTGCTGAAGATCTCGGGCGAGGCGTTGATGGGGGATCAGGGGTTTGGGCTGCACCCGCCCACTGTGGCGCGGATCGCGCGTGAGGTGCAATCGGTTCACGATCTGGGCGTTGAGATCTGCATGGTGATCGGGGGGGGCAACATCTTTCGGGGCCTTCAGGGCTCGGCGCAAGGGATGGAGCGCACCACTGCTGACTATATGGGCATGCTGGCGACGGTGATGAACGCGTTGGCGATGCAGGCCGCACTTGAGGCGCTGAATATCCATACCCGGGTGATCAGCGCGATTCCGATGGATCAGGTCTGCGAACCCTATATCCGCCGCCGCGCGGTGCGCCACCTGGAAAAGAAACGCGTCTGCATCTTTGCGGCAGGAACCGGCAACCCCTATTTCACGACGGATACCGCCGCCACACTGCGCGCCAATGAAATGGGCTGCGAGGCCATATTCAAAGGCACCAAGGTGGACGGGGTCTATGACAAGGATCCAAAAAAATTCCCTGATGCAAAACGTTATGAAAATGTTAGTTATGACGAAGTATTGCAGAAACATCTGGGGGTGATGGATGCCAGCGCCATCGCCCTTGCGCGCGACAACAACCTGCCGATCATCGTGTTCAGTCTGGATGAACCGGGGGGCTTTCGCGGTATTCTCAGCGGGCAGGGGACCTATACGCGGGTTCATGGCTGACCTATCTTTCAAGGGCTGGTGCCATTAGAAGGGCCTTGCCGCAGTAATAAAGACGGAAACGACCATGTCGGATGAAATTGAGATTGACGTAGACGACCTGAGCCGCCGGATGGACGGCGCAATCGTATCGCTAAGGCAGGAATTTGCGTCGCTTCGCACGGGGCGGGCCTCGGGCTCGATGCTGGAACCGGTGATGGTGGATGCCTACGGCACGCTGACGCCGATCAATCAGGTCGGCACGGTAAACGTTCCCGAACCCCGGATGGTGACGATCAACGTCTGGGACAAGGGTCTGGTCAACAAGGTGGAAAAGGCGATCCGTGATTCGGGGCTGGGGATCAATCCGCAGACCAATGGCACGATCATCATGTTGCCGATCCCCGAATTGAACGAAGAACGCCGCCGCGACCTGACCCGCGTTGCCGCGCAATATGCCGAACACGCCCGCGTTGCCATCCGCAACGTACGCCGCGACGGGATGGATCAAGTCAAGAAGGCCAAGTCTGACGGCATGTCCGAGGACGATCAGAAATTCTGGTCCGATGAGGTGCAAAGCCTGACCGATAAAGCCATTGGCAACGTCGACAAGGCGCTAGAGACGAAACAGGCAGAGATCATGCAGGTCTGACCTGCCCCCGCGACGCCGGAAAGGGCTGGTGCATGGCCGTAATCGAAGCTACCCCTGATGAAGGTGCCGTTGATTTCGGTGTGCCTCATGTTGCGATTATCATGGACGGTAATGGGCGATGGGCCAAAAACCGTGGCTGGCCCCGGCTCGTCGGCCACCGGCGCGGGGCTGAACGGGTCAAACAGATTGTGCGGGCCTGCCCCGATCTGGGGGTACGCTGGCTGACGGTCTATGCGTTCTCAACCGAAAACTGGAAACGCTCGACCGAGGAAGTATTGGGCCTGATGGGCATTTTCGCGCGCTACATCCAGAAAGAGGCCGATGCGCTGTCGGCCGAAGGGGTGCGGATGCGGTTCATCGGCGGGCGCGAACGTCTGGAGCCGAAATTGCAGGCGCTGATGGCGGGGATCGAGGCGCGGACCTCGGCCAATACCCGGCTTAACCTGACCGTTGCGATCAATTATGGCGGCCGTGATGAGTTGACCCGCGCCAGTGCGTGCCTGGCGCGCGATCTGGCGGCCGGCCTTATCTGCGAGGCGGATCTGACCCAAGGTGCGCTTGAGGCGCGTCTTGATACCGCGGGCATCCCCGACCCGGATCTGGTGATCCGCACTTCGGGTGAAACCCGCACCTCGAATTTCCTGCCCTGGCAGGCGGCCTATGCCGAGTATGAGTTTACCGAAACGCTCTGGCCCGATTTCAGCGCCGAGGCATTGGCCGAGGTGCTGGCACGGTTTGGCCAGCGCGACCGCCGTTTTGGCGGGGCCAAGGCATGAACGGCCGCTGGGCCGATCTGCAAGCGCGGTCGCTTTCTGCGGTGGGCATGATTGCCGCCGGGGGGGCCGCGATCTGGTGGGGCGGGGTGTGGTTTTCAGCCCTGTCCGTTCTGGTAACCGGCTTGATGGTCTGGGAACTGGCACGGATGACCGCGCCGGCGCGCGTGGCAGAGGCGCGCGTGTCGGGTCTTCTGGCTGCGGGGGCGCTGGTGTTTGTGCTCTATACGCATTCGCCCTACATGCTGGCCGCCTTGCTGCTGCCCTCGGTTCTGGGGTTGTTGACGCCCCGCCGTGACCGGATCATTTTTGCGCTTTATGCGCTGGCGGTGATGCTGACCGGTTACGGGTTGGTCGCATTTCGCGATGCGCGCGGGCTTGAGATGATCTTGTGGATCGTCGCGGTTGTGGTGGCCTCGGATATAGCCGGCTATTTTGTCGGACGGATTGTTGGCGGGCCAAAATTCTGGCCGCGTGTCAGCCCGAAAAAGACCTGGTCCGGCACGGTGGCAGGCTGGTTTTTGGCCGTTGTTGTGGGCTGGGCATTTGTCGCAATGGGGCAGGCGGGGGGCGCGCTGATTGCGCTTTCGCCGCTTGTGGCGTTTGCCGGGCAGATGGGTGATATTGCGGAAAGCGCGATCAAACGGCGCTGCGGCATCAAGGACAGCTCAAACCTGATCCCGGGCCATGGCGGTGTACTGGACCGTTTTGACGCGCTTTTGGGGGCAGTGGTAGTGCTTTTGGCCGTGGGGCTGTTTTTGCCGTTGCCGCAGGTCGGGGGCTAGGTCATGCGCAGCGTTTCGGTGTTTGGCGTGACCGGGTCGATCGGGGAAAGCACCTATGATTTACTGCTGCGCCAAGGCGGATCAGAGGCCTTTCGCATCGTTGCGTTAAGTGGTGGGCGGAACGTGGCGCGGCTGGCCGAAATGGCACGCACGCTTCGGGCTGAGGTCGCGGTCACCGCCTTTGATACCTGTTTGCCTGCGTTGCGCGAGGCGCTTGCGGGTAGCGGCGTCAAGGCGGCCGCTGGCCCTGCTGCCCTGCTTGAGGCGGCAGATCACCCCGCTGATTGGGTGATGAGCGCGATTGTGGGCGCGGCCGGGCTTGCCCCCGGGTTTCGGGCGCTACGGCATGGCGCGACGCTGGCGTTGGCCAACAAGGAAAGCCTTGTCACCGCCGGTCCCTTGCTGCTGGCCGAGGCGGCGCGACACGGCGCGCGCATCCTGCCGGTGGATTCTGAACATTCGGCGGTGTTTCAGGCGCTGGTGGGCGAGGAAATGTCGGCGGTGGAGCGGATCATCATCACCGCGTCGGGCGGGGCCCTTCGGGACTGGCCGTTGGAACGGTTGGCCCATGCCACCGTCTCTGACGCCTCGCAGCACCCCAATTGGGCGATGGGGCAACGGATCACTATCGATTCGGCCTCATTGTTTAACAAGGCCATGGAAGTCATTGAAACACGTGAATTTTTCGGCGTGGACCCGGTGCAGATCGAGGTGCTGGTGCATCCCGAAAGCATGGTTCACGCGCTGGTGGGTTACAAGGATGGCGCTCTCATGGCGCATCTGGGGGC
Source organism: Phaeovulum sp. (assembly GCF_047638075.1). NCBI lineage: Bacteria > Pseudomonadati > Pseudomonadota > Alphaproteobacteria > Rhodobacterales > Paracoccaceae > Phaeovulum > Phaeovulum sp. The sequence goes on along the minus strand of NZ_JBLJBV010000042.1, from coordinate 3,265 downwards.
GCCCGACATGCGCCATGCGATAGGTTATGCGCTGAACTGGCCGCGCCGCGCACCGCTGCCGGTGGCGCGGCTGGATCTGGCAAAGCTGGGGCAGTTGACCTTCCGCGCACCTGATGAGGCGCGTTTTCCCGCGTTGCGCCTGGCGCGTGAGGTGATGGAGGCGGGCGGCCTGGCCGGCGCCGTTTTCAACGCCGCAAAAGAGGCGGCGCTGGATGGGTTTATCGCCGGGCGGATCGGGTTTTTGCGGATGGCGGCGCTGGTTGAAGAGGTGCTCTCGCAGATGTCATCGCGCCAACGCCTTGGAAATGCCGCGCTAAGCCTTGATAACGTGCTGGGCATCGACGGTGAGACGCGCGTGGTGGCGCGCGGTCTTATCGACACAGGAAGGATCTGAGACGTGGATTTTGCGGGGCTTCTGCCGGATTTCGGCAATGTGCTTTATACCGTCGTGGCCTTTGTGGTGGCGCTGTCGATCATCGTGACGGTGCACGAATTCGGGCACTATATCGTGGGGCGTTGGTCCGGGATTCGGGCCGAGGTGTTCAGCATCGGCTTTGGGCCCAAGCTGTTCAGCCGGGTGGACCGTCGCGGCACCCGCTGGCAGGTGGCGGCGATTCCCTTGGGCGGCTATGTGAAATTTCTGGGGGATGCGAACGCGGCTTCGGCGGGGGCCGATGACGCGACGATGTCTGCGCTGACGGCCGATGAGCGGCGTCATACCATGCATGGGGCGCCGCTTTGGGCGCGCGCGGTGACGGTGGTTGCCGGGCCGGTCTTCAATTTCATCTTGTCGGTGCTGATCTTTGCCGGCATTTTTCTTTGGGTCGGGACTGCGACAGACCAGCCCGTGATCGGTTCCATGGTCGAGCTGCCTCAGGGGGCGGGCGATCTGCGGGCGGGCGACCGGATCTTGGCGGTTGAAGGGCACGATACGCCTGATTATCCTGCGCTTGTTGCGGCCGTTGACACGCTGCCCTCAGCCCCGGTCATGCACTATCTGGTAGAGCGTGAAGGGGCCGCGTTGGAGGTGGACGGACCCGCGCTTTACCCTGCGCGTCTTGCCGGAGTCGGCCCCGGAACGGCGGCGATGAGCGCGGGGTTGAAAAGTGGGGATGTGATTCTTGATATTGACGGCACCCCCCTGGCCGCATTCGCGGATCTGCAGGCGGCGGTAAAAGCGGCCGAAGGGCGCGCAATGGCGCTGACGGTTTGGCGCCCCGGTATGCCGGTAAATGACAGTTTCTCCGTAACGCTCGCGCCCAAAAGCACGGATATTCCCACCGCTGACGGTGGCTTTGAAACCCGTTGGTTGATTGGCGCGACGGGTAGTTTTTCGTTTGAGCCGTTGACCCGCCCCACCGGGATCATCGAGGCGGTCACTCGCGGCGGGCAGGAGGTATCGTTTATCGTGAAATCCTCGCTGTCGGGGCTTTGGCATATGGTGACGGGGGCAATTTCGTCGTGCAACCTGCGCGGTGCGATCGGGATTGCTGAAACATCGGCGGCAGCGGCCTCGTCGGGGGCGCAAAACTTCATCTGGTTTATCGCGGTGTTATCCACGGCGGTGGGGTTTTTGAACCTGTTTCCGATACCGGTTCTGGACGGCGGGCATCTGGTTTTTCATGCCTGGGAGGCGCTGACCGGCAAGCCGCCGTCGGACCGTGTGTTGAATGTGCTGATGGCGATCGGGGTGGCGCTGGTTCTGACGCTGATGCTGTTCGGGCTCAAGAATGATTTATTCTGTCCCTGATCGGGGTGGAGGCGCGGCAAGCTGATTTCGTCTATTGAGCTTCCCAAGAATAAATACGCCTTCACGCGGGTATAAAACCGCCCATCGCGAAGAACGCACAAGGCCAAGGCCTTATCGGGGTCTTACTGCCCTGCACTTGATCGCGCGCCCGAAGGCCGCATCATTGCCACCCCCGGATCGAAACCGGCGGGCCGTGGGATTGCGCCCCGATTCGAGGCGGTTTTGACAACGGCTATGTTGTCACGCCCTGCCTGGCCGAATGCCTGCGCCATGTTTTTCGATACCCCACAGCCATCACATTTCACCCAAAGATTTTCATCCTGCAAGGAGGCTCCACTTTCAAAGAACCTTAGAGTTACCCAATACGAACCAGGACCGCCGTGCACGAACCAGTCCCAAGCAAAATCATCCAAATGACCTGCGCGGCAGACCATAAGGAAACGAGCCGGAACGGCAACCGCATCGCGCGCTCTTTGATCGCTTTTTGAACCTCTGCACCCCTCGTGAACGAAGCGCATCAGCTCTGGCTGGTACCTATTTTCCCGCAGCTTGAACAAGCCAGCGTCACAAAGGGATAGCAATCCGCATCTCACACAGCGCAGCCACCTTGGAAAAGGCTTTACCGGAACACCGATGAGTGTGGCAGCAAAGAATGGGTCGACAGCGTCGCCATCCCCAACTGGCGGCATTCGCAGTGCCTCGACTTGTGGGCCAAGGACGCTTCTGACATTTGCTAAGAGGCGTGCCTCTTGGATGGGCTGACATCCGTCTTTTCCCAAGCGATCTATTCCCATTGTGACCACCGATAAGTCTGGCGCTCGATAAGCGCGCCAGGACCATAGGTCTAGAGAAGCTGGCTGGGGCGGATTTCTCCAACGGGTGTCCTGCTCATTCTGAATCCTCCCCGGCCATCGTAATTCGAGGTTGCCACGTTGGATCTTTGATGCCTCGGATTGGGATAGAGCGCAGGCTCATGCGCAGTTCGATACCCGTCGTGCGGCGTCGCAGTGAGAAAAGGCCTGTGCTGGAAATGAGGTGCCGCAGGGCGGACCAGTCGTGTTCGCACGCTTTCCACGGCATAACGGCCAACTGTGGGGGCAATGTTATGTGCTTCATCAGTGATCTGCAGATCGAATTTTCGAGGATGGCTCACCTGCGGAGGTAGGGCGTCTCTCAATAGCCGCAGACCTTCGCCTTGTTTTACCCAATCCATCGAAGTGATGAGGCGAGGAAGTGAAGCCCATGGATTGCCCAACAGCCGTTCAATCCGCTCCTTGTAGGCACGCGTCATCAAATGGAGGAAGTCGACCGAATAGCGTTCGATTTTGTCGGGATCGTCGATTTCTTGATGATAAGAGCCTTCCGGTGTTTGTCAAAGTAGTTGTCCGCCGATTTCATGCGGCGCCTCTGATTTCAGGGGCGCTGATTTCGTGTTCTGGGTTGAGTCCTGCGGGTTGTCCGTTGCGGGTCTTGCCTGACCAGCGTTCCGGATTATGAGCACGCGCATCGGCATAG